>JAQGMP010000025.1 GCA_028292285.1 Variovorax sp.
TCGATCCCCGACATGGCAATCGAGCGCGAGCGCCTGAACCAGATCGACGGCGCGATGCCGCGGCTGAACGCGATTCCGACAGGCTGCGCCTACCACCCGCGTTGCCCGCGCGCCTTCGATCGCTGCATGCAGGAGCGGCCCGAACTGCTGCCCGCCGGTGCGACGAGCGCGGCTTGCTGGCTGCACGATGCACACCACGGCAAGGAGGTATCGGAATGAGCGCGGTTTTGCCATTCACCACCACACCCGCGGTGGCGCCCGCGCCGCTCGTTCAGGTCGACGACCTCGCGCGTACTTTCGACGTCTCGGCCCCTTGGCTCAACCGCGTGATCGAGCGGCAGCCGCGCCTGCTGCTGCATGCCGTCGATGGCGTGAGCTTCACGATTCCGCGCGGACAGACGATGGCGCTGGTCGGCGAATCGGGCTGCGGCAAGAGCACGGTCGCGCGCCTGATGGTCGGGCTCTACGGCCCGAGCCGCGGCAGCGTCCGCTTCGATGGGCAAGATGTCCACGCGACCTTTGCCTCGCCGCAGGGCCGTGCGCTGCGGCAACGCATCCAGATGATTTTTCAGGATCCGTACGCGAGCCTGAACCCGCGCTGGACGGTCGAGGCGGTCGTCGGCGAGCCCTTGCTCGAGCACGGACTCGTCACCGAAAAGGCGATGCTGAAAGAACGTGTCGGCGAGTTGCTGCGATCGGTCGGCTTGAACCCGCTCGACGGCGTCAAGTACCCGCACCAGTTTTCGGGCGGCCAGCGGCAGCGCATTTCGATCGCACGTGCGCTCGCCACCGCGCCCGAGTTTCTGGTGTGCGACGAGCCGACATCGGCACTCGACGTCAGCGTGCAGGCGCAGGTGCTCAACATCATGAAAGACCTGCAGCGCGAGCGCGGTCTGACTTACCTCTTCATCTCGCACAACCTCGCGGTGGTGCAGCACGTGAGCGACCAGGTCGGCGTGATGTACCTCGGTCGCCTGGTCGAGGTGTCGGCCAAACGCACGCTGTTCGCGACGCCGCGGCATCCCTACACGCGCATGCTGCTCGACGCGATTCCGCAGATGCACGCGACCGGGCGCGACCGCACGCCGGTGCAGGGCGAAGTGCCCAACCCGCTGGCGCCGCCGTCGGGCTGCGCGTTCAATCCGCGCTGCCCGTTCGCCAACGAGCGCTGCCGTATCGAGCGGCCGAAGCTCCTGACCATCGACAGCGTACAGGTCGCCTGCCACGCGGTTGAAGAAGGCCGCCTATAGCGAGCAGCCCGCGTTTGCTCTATAAGAATTGGTGCCTGCGAACTGAAGAACAACGCAACAACACCAAGGAGAACAGAGCATGTGGCTACTGCTTTTGCTGCCCTTCATCGGGCTCCTGTGGATCCCGTTCTACAACGCTGAACTGCCGGCCCTGTTCGGCTTTCCGTTCTTCTATTGGTATCAGCTGGTGTGGGTGCCCGTCACCGCGCTGCTGATCTGGATCGTCTACCGGCACGGTCTGGCCAGGGGAGAAGAATGATGGAAGGTCAGATCAACTGGACGGCCCTCTGGGTCTTCGTTTTTTTCTTTCTCCTGGTCACGGTGATGGGCTTCGCGGCCTCGCGCTGGCAAGCTCCCGACAAGAAAAAAGGTGCCCACCTCGACGAGTGGGGTTTGGGCGGCCGCAACTTCGGCACGTGGATCACATGGTTTTTGGTGGGCGGAGATTTCTACACCGCCTACACCGTGATCGCGGTGCCGGCGCTGGTCTACGCCGTGGGTGCCTACGGCTTCTTCGCGCTGCCGTACACCATCCTCGTCTACCCGATCGTTTTTGTCGTCATGCCCAAGCTCTGGCATGCGGCGCATCGCGCAGGCCATGTGACAGCCGCCGATGTGGTGTACGGCCGCTACGGCTCGCGCTCGCTCGAACTTGCGGTGGCGATTACCGGCGTGGTCGCGACCATGCCGTACATCGCGCTGCAACTGGTCGGCATGGAAGTCGTCATCAAGGCACTCGGCCTCACGGGTGAACTGCCGCTGGCGGCAGCCTTCGTCATCCTCGCGCTCTACACCTACTCGGCCGGACTGCGCGCGCCGGCGCTCATCGCCTTCGTCAAGGACCTGATGATCTACATCGTCGTGCTGGTCGCGGTGGTGCTGGTGCCGATGAAGCTCGGCGGCTATGCCAGCGTGTTCCACGAGGCTGGTGCTGCGTTCGCGGCCAAGGGCGGCGCCGCCGGGCTCATCCTCAAGCCGGCGCAGATGCTGCCGTACGCGAGCCTCGCGCTCGGTTCCGCACTGGCGGCTTTCATGTACCCGCACACGCTCACCGGCATCTTCGCGGCGAAGAGCGCCGACACCATCCGCAAGAACGCGGTCTTCTTGCCGGCATACACGGTGCTGCTGGGCCTGATCGCGCTGCTCGGCTACATGGCTTACGCGGCCAAGCTCACCGTCAAGAGCAACAACGACGTCGTGCCCGCGCTCTTCAATGCGCTCTTTCCGTCGTGGTTCGCGGGCTTCGCCTTCGCGGCCATCGCGATCGGCGCGCTGGTGCCGGCGGCGGTGATGTCGATCGGCGCGGCCAACCTGTTCACGCGCAATTTCTGGAAGCCGTATGTGAACCCGAGCGTGTCACCGGCGGGTGAAGCGAAGGTCGCGAAGATCGTCTCGCTCGTCGTCAAGCTCGGCGCGCTGGTGTTCATCCTGTTCCTGCCGACGCAGTTCGCGCTCGACTTGCAACTGCTTGGCGGCCTGTGGATATTGCAGACCTTTCCCGCTGTGGTGTTTGGCCTGTTCTTCAACTGGTTCCGCGCGCCGGCGTTGCTGGCGGGGTGGCTGGTCGGCCTCGTCGGCGGCAGCTGGCTGGCGTTCTCGGATGGCATCAAGCCAGTGCATGCTTTCCATTTCGGCGACACGAGCTTCACGCTCTACACCGGGCTCACGGCGTTGGTGATCAACATCATCGTGGCGGCGATCGTTCAGGTGGTGATCCCGGGCCGCGCATTGCGCGAGGCGCGCGTTTAAACGGGAAGCGCCGGCTCAGCAGAGCCGGGCGCTGCGCCACGTCTCGTTCGGCAGCTTGCCGAAGCGCTCGCGGTACGACGCGGAGAACCGGCTCAGGTGTGAGAAGCCGCAGCCGAGCGCTACGTCGGTCACGCTGGCGGCGCAGCGCCTTGCCAGTTGCGCATGCGCCGCATCCAGCCGCAGGTTGCGCAGCGCTTCCATCGGCGACGCTTCGCGGTGCCGACGAAACATCAGGCTCAGCGTGCGCCGGCTGACACCGGCAGCGCGCGCGATGTCGTCGAGCGACTGGCTCTCTGCCAGGCGACTGCGCATGAACTCTTCGGCGCGGTGCAACGGCTGCAAATCGGTCCGCTCCACAGAACGTCGCACGCCATCGTGCTGACGCCGGGCCGAGTTCGGGTGATGGCACAGCAGATAGCGAATGAGGTTGTCTTCGTAGTGCAGCAGCCACTGCGGGTCGTAGGTTCCGCCGCCGGGCATGGGCAGCAATCCGACCAGCCCGGCGACAAGGCGACGCCACTGCGTACCGATACCGTCGTCGAGCCGGAACGGCGTCTCGAACTCGATGTTGCTGCCGGTCAGGTGATCCGGACCATCGTCCGTCGCAAAGGCTTGCTTCGCGACCTCGTTCAGATGCTTGCGTTCGATCTTCAGCATGAGCTGCTCACAGCCCGCGTGCCACTTCACCTTGACCGGCCGGTGCGCTGAGATGACAGCGCCCTGGCCGGCATGGATCTGCACCAGTTCGCTGCCCGTGCGCACCTCGGCGCGGCCGCGCAACGGCATCTGCACGAGCACGAAGTCGTCGAGCGAGTCGGGTTCGATGTCGACCTCGCAGCCGTAGCGCAGGATGCACAACGACATCGGGCCCAGCCCGGCGCGATAGAACGAAGCGTCGACGGCACCACGGCCCCAATGGCTGCGATGCGGCTTCAGCTCGGCGCTGACGAGCGCCTGCGTCTCGTCGGCATGACGCGATCGAAAAACCTCATGCCGATACAACGGCGACAGCTGCTGGCTGGACAAAGCGTTCATGTGGGCACTCCCCGCCCGTGAGCGTAGACCTGAACGGTCATAGCAACAAGCGTGCCCCCTGGCGTCCCCGTGGCCCGGCGTTCTGACCAGCGCTCGGACCGGTGCTCAGAGGCGCCGCCGACCCGCCGCCTCAGTCCCGAGCTACAGCTTGGCGGTGCAGAGCGCGGCGCCGGTGTCCACGTAGTTCGTCATGACCGTACCGATCAGCTTGTTCGTGATGCGGCCCGTCGAGTCCTTGCTGATGACGCGCAGGTAGTAGTTCTGGATCGGGAAATTGTTGGCGCCGTACTTGTAGTTGCCACGAATCGACTTGTAGTTGGCCGCCTTGATCGCCTTCAGCAGGGCAGGCTTGTCGGCCGCCTTGCCGCCGGCATCGCGCACCGCCGCGTCCAT
>JAQGMP010000058.1 GCA_028292285.1 Variovorax sp.
GTCGCGCCGCTTTCGAGCTGGGCGCCGAGCGCGTGAATCAGCTTGAGCAGGTCGGGTCGTCGCGCCGCACGTGGCGACACCCAGACAGCCGGGGTCGCATCGATCACCGGCACGGTCGGCTCCGGCGCTTGCTGCATCGCGCCGTCGACGTAGCGATAGAAGCCTTCACCGGTCTTGCGACCCAGCGCGCCGGCCGCCAGGCGCTGCGCCGTGATCACGCTGGGACGAAAGCGCGGTTCCTCGTAGTACTGGCGGTAGATCGACTCCATCACCGGATGCGACACGTCGAGTGCGGTCAGGTCCATCAGTTCGAACGGGCCGAGGCGAAAGCCGGCCTGGTCTTTCAGGATGCGGTCGACGGTTGCGAAATCGGCCACGCCTTCGCCGACGATGCGCAGCGCTTCCGTACCGAAGCCGCGGCCGGCATGGTTCACGATAAAGCCCGGCGTGTCGTTCGCCCGCACCGCGCTGTGGCCCATTTGCACGGCATAGCCGGCCAGACGCTCGCACACCGCCGGATCCGTCTTGAAGCCGGCGATGATCTCGACCACCTTCATCAATGGCACGGGGTTGAAAAAGTGGAAGCCCGCCATGCGCTCCGGATGCGCCATCACGGCAGCGATGGCCGTGACGGACAGCGACGAAGTGTTGGTCGCCAGCGTTGCGTCAGGCGCCACCACCGCCTCGAGATCCTTGAAGAGCTGTCGTTTAACGGCGAGATCTTCGACCACGGCCTCGATCACCAGATCGCAGTCGGCCAGCTGTTGCATCGACGACACAGGATGGATCCGTGCGATCAGGGCATCGCGGGTGGCCTCATCGAGCTTTCCTTTTTCGTGCAATTTGTGCCATTGAGTGACGAGCGCGTCCCTCCCACGCTCGGCTGCGCCAGCGAAACTGTCTAGCATGAGCACTTGACTCCCGGCCTGTGCCGCGATCTGCGCGATGCCCCGGCCCATGGCGCCGGCGCCGACCACGCCGATCTTGGAAAAGTTCACAGTCATTTGATAATTGTCTCCATTGGGATTTCCGACTCTGACCCACGTGTCAGAATGTGTCTACTTTCGATTGCTTTTGGGCTCATTTTGCAACTCCGACGCATCGCAGCCGCTCTGATCTCTGTTGGGGTCGCGCTCCCATCGTTCGCCTTGACGATCGGTCGCCCTCAGGGGTCGACCTGGATCGGCAAGCCTGTCGATCTTGTCATTCCGTTGTCGCTCGAAGAAGGTGACGGCGGGGATTCGCTGTGCCTGCAAGCAGAAGTCTTGCAAGGGGATACGCGGATCGACGACAACCGCGTGACTGTATCCCTTGAACCGGGCGGCAGCGCCGCCGCACCCCGCATGCATGTCAGATCGACGGTGATCGTCGATGAGCCGGTCGTTACCGTGGCAGTGAGCGCCGGGTGCGCGACCCGCTCGACGCGCCGTTATGTGCTGTTGGCCGATGTGCCCGCCGACATCGCGGTGCCGGGCGTGACGACCTCTCCCGGCGGGCGCTCGCTGCGCGATGGCTCGGCCGGAAATTCGGCATTCTCTTTTTCGGGCAACGGGTCGGGCAGCGATTCCGGCGGATCGTTCGGCGGTGCCACGTCCGGAGCGACTCCGGCCCGCCGCAGTGCCGTGCCGCGCGTCGCTCGTCCCCGTGATCCCGAGGCCGTGGCGAGCGCGCCGCGCCGACCCGCGCCGGCCAAACCGCCTGCGTCACCACGCCGCGTTGTGGCCGCTGTCGCACCTGTCGCACCTGTTGCACCGCCCGCGGCGGCATCTGTCGCATCTCGCACGGCTGCGCCGGCCGCGCCCGCTGCTGCGGCTGACGCAAAGCCCGCACCGACCGCGGGTCCCCGCTTGCAACTCGACGCCATGGAACCGACGGCGGCACGCGACGCGGGCCTCAAGGCTTCGCCTGCGTTGGCCGCACCCGCAATCGAAGATCCGGCCAAGCGCGCCGAGGCCGCCGCTTTGTGGAAGGCCGTCGGCACGCCTTCAGAAGACGCACAGCGTGACGCCCAGCGCATGCAGACGCTCGAGGCGACGCTGACGACGCTGCGCGAGCAGACCGCTCAAAATCAGCGCACCTTGCTGGAAATGCGCCAAGAGCTTGCCGCAGCGCGCGACAGCCGCTATCGCAACCCGTTCGTCTACGCCCTGATCGCCCTGTTGCTTCTGGCGCTCGTCGGCATGCTGCTGTTGTGGCGTCTCGCCAAACGCGCGGCGGCACCGGCGTGGTGGGGCGAAGCACCTGCCGCCGGCGGCAGCACACCCGACGAACCCGGCTCCGGCGGCATGCCCGGTCGGAACACCGGCCGACTGCCTGAGCCGCGCGCATTTCCGACGCGTCAGGTTGCCGCCGCAATGTCGCGCCCGGCACCGCTCGACGACATCGAGCCGGCCTATCTGAGCGGCTATGGCTCGCTTGAGAACACGGTGGTTCGCACGCCCGACGGCGCACCGGTGCGTCCCGTCAATACCGAAGAGTTGTTCGACGTTCAGCAGCAGTCGGATTTTTTCCTGTCGCTCGGGCAGCACGACCAGGCCATCGCGGTACTGAGCGAGCACATTGCCGACAACCCCGGCACCAGCGCACTGGCTTACCTCGACCTGCTCCGCATATTCCATTCGCTCGGCCGACGCGACGACTACGCAAGACTTCGCCATGAGTTCGAACGCGCCTTCAACGCCGACGTGCCGGAGTTCGACAAGTTCGCCGAAGCGGGCCGAGGCCTCGAGCACTACCGCAGTACGCTGGCGCGAATCGAGTCGCAGTGGCCCGCGCCGGGCACGCTGGCATTGATCGAAGAACTGGTGTTTCGCAAGCCCGGCGCGCACGGTGACGAAGCGTTCGATCTGGCCGCCTACCAGGAACTCCTGCTGTTGTATTCGGTGGCCAAAGAAGTCATCGACCCCGACAGCGCACCGCCGGCACCTGTGACGCCGCTGTCGTTCGTCGATACCTTCGGCCACGAACTGGAGCCGACGATGCCGGCACCGATCGACCGCGAAATTCCGACCCGCGAGATGCCGCTTGAATCGATCGAGCCGCTCGAAGCGGAGTCTCCACCCGATGCGATCGAGGGCGCGCCGACCTTGCCGGATTCGATCTATGGAGGCATCGACGACGGATTGCAGCACAACACCGCCTATGCTCCGGCGCCTGCTGTAGTGCCACCTGCAGCAGTTCCGCCACCTGCTCGTCCACGCGCTCCGCACCGTCCGGGAGGTGATCTCGACCTCGCCGAGTTCGACAAGACGGCCTACGAAACCATGCCCGCACCGATCGAAGCGCCGGCCCCCGAGGCCGCGCCGGAAAAAGACCCGCACATCATCGACTTCGACCTGTTCGATCCGGCGACCGAAGCTGAAATCGCGCCAAAGAAGCTGCCGGATACCAAGCGCTGAGCTGGGGGCCGTCAGGTCCCCGGCGAGCGGCGTCCCTTAGCGCGTCCGGAAGGCGGCGGCCGCAGCACCGTCGCCGATGTCAGCGACGAACCTGCAGCGCCCCCGGGTTCACGATGTTGGTCGGATTTCCCTTGATAAAGCTCACGACGTTGTCGAAAGCCTGACCGAAGTAGAGCTCGTAGCTGTCTTGCTCGACGTAGCCGATGTGCGGCGTGCAAATGCAATTTTCCAGCCGCAGCAAAGCATGGCCTTGCAACGGTGGT
>JAQGMP010000135.1 GCA_028292285.1 Variovorax sp.
GTCGTAGACCGTCATGCCGCATACGTACATGCGGACGTGGCCCGGCCGCAGCGGTGAAAACTCCTCCAGCTGACGCGAAAGCGTGTTGTAAATGCGCAGGCTCATGAAGACTCGGAAAGCATCGAACTTGCGGCCGGCCGGAGCGGGTGCGCAAGGGTAATTTTCAGGGGTGAAGGTGGGGTTGCACCGGAGGCTGGAAACGACCCCTCGGCTACAATCGGCCTCAGTATAAACGGCCCCCGCCGCATATTTTTCGGGTGTTTTTCGAGGCGCTTCAAGGCGCTTCGAGCCCGCTAACTCCCGAGGCTTCATGAAGCACTTCGCGCTCTCCCCCTCCAGCATCGCCTTCCCCGTCGTCCGCCTCCTTTCCGCTCCTCTCGCCGCACTGCTCTTGTGCCTGACTGTCGGCGCCGCGCATGCCGACGACTACGGCGACGTCAACCAGTTGCTGCGACAAGGCAAGGCGCCGGAGGCGCTGGCCAAGGCCGACACCTACATCGCCGGCAAACCGCGCGATCCGCAGATGCGCTTTTTGCGTGGCGTGATCCTGACCGAGCAAGGCAAGCAAGCCGATGCCACGGCTGCCTTCACCAGCCTCACGCAAGACTTTCCGGAACTACCCGAGCCGTACAACAACCTCGCCGCGTTGTATGCGTCTCAGAGCCAGTTCGACAAGGCGCGTGCCGCGCTTGAAATGGCGATCAAGCTGAACCCCGGCTATGCAACGGCGTACGAAAACCTGGGTGATGTGTATGCCCGTCTCGCGATTCAGCAGTACGTGCGGGCGCAGCAATTCGCATCGACCAACCCCAGCGTGACACCCAAGCTGAAGACGGTTCGCGAACTGTTCGGCCCAGCGGCGACCAGCGCAGACCCCGCCCCGTTGCCCGCTGCGCCCGTGACCGTCAAGAGGCCGGTGCGCGCCAAGTAGACTTTCTTCCGGCGCGCCCCCTCATGGCCCGGCGCGCTTTCGCTTCATTCGGGTTCATTCGGATTCATTCTTTCACCGGACAAAACATGCTCCAGAACACACGCGGCCTTTCGCGCCGCATCGCACTCGTGCTGGCGGTGTCGCTCGCCGGTTCGATCGCCGTCACAAGCGCCGCCTGGGCGCAGTCGGCGCCACGCGTCAAGCTCGCCACTTCGGCAGGCGACATCGTCGTCGAACTCGATCAAACCAAGGCGCCGAAGACCGTCGAGAATTTTCTGCAATACGTCAAGGACAAGCACTACGACGGCACGGTGTTCCACCGCGTCATCGACGGCTTCATGATCCAGGGTGGCGGCTTCACGGCCAACATGCAGCAAAAGCCGACGCGCGCGCCGATCGCACTCGAAGCCGCCAACGGCCTGAAGAACGACAAGTACACGATCGCCATGGCGCGCACCGGCAACCCCGATTCGGCCACGTCGCAGTTCTTCATCAACGTGAAGGACAACGCGATGCTGAACGCGCCCAGTCCGGACGGCTACGGCTACACCGTGTTCGGCAAGGTGATTGCGGGCACCGAGGTCGTCGACAAGATCCGCGCCGCGCGCACCGGCACCAAGGGCGGCATGGAAAACGTGCCGCTCGATACCATCACCATCCAGTCGGCCAGCATCGTCAAGTAGCCGGCGCGACCATTTTTTGAAGGAGCCATCATGAGCAATCCCCAAGTCGAACTGCACATCAAGAACTACGGCGTCATCACGCTCGAACTCGACCGCGCCAAGGCGCCGAAATCGGTCGACAACTTTCTTGCGTACGCCAAGAAGGGCCACTACGACAACACGGTGTTCCACCGCGTGATCCCCGGCTTCATGGTGCAGGGCGGCGGCTTCGAACCGGGCATGACCCAAAAGCCCAGCGGCGCCGAGATCGAGAACGAAGCCAACAACGGCCTGAAAAACGACAACTACACCGTCGCGATGGCACGCACCAGCGCACCGCACTCGGCCACGGCCCAGTTCTTCATCAACGTGTCCGACAACGCCTTCTTGAACCACACCGCGCCATCGGCGCAAGGCTGGGGCTACGCCGTGTTCGGCAAGGTCATCGCCGGCAAGGAAGTGGTCGACAAGATGAAGGCCGTGAAGACCGGCCGCAAGGGCTTTCATGACGACGTGCCGCTCGAAGACGTCATCCTGGAAAAGGCCGTCATCACCGTGGAATAGGCGAAGGTTCGAGGGCCGATCGGTGATTGCATGAGCCATTCGGCGTTCCCTGAAATCATCGCGCCGGTCGGCTGGCGCACCGTCGACCTCATTTCCGACCTGCATCTGCAAGCCGGCGAGCCCGCCACTGTCGAGGCGTGGCGCGGTTATCTGCAAACCACGCCCGCCGACGCGCTGTTCATCCTCGGCGATCTGTTCGAGGCCTGGGTCGGCGACGACGCAGCGACGCAGCCGGGCTTCGAAGCGCAATGCGCCGAACTGCTTCGCCTCACCGCCGAGCGGCTGCCGGTGTACTTCATGCACGGCAACCGCGACTTTCTGGTCGGGACCGGGCTGGCGGCGCAGTCGAACTTCATGCTGCTCGACGACCCGACCGTGCTCGTGCTCCATGGCGAACGCTGGCTCCTGAGCCATGGCGATCTTCTGTGCCTGGACGACACCGACTACCTCGCGTTTCGTGCGCAGGTGCGAAAGCCGGAATGGCAAAGCGCCGTCCTGGCCAAACCGCTGGCCGAGCGCCGTGCGCTGGCCCGATCGATGCGCGCGCAGAGCGAAGACCACAAGCACAGCCCCGACGTGGTGTGGGCCGATGTCGACGCCGACGCGGCACGTGCCTGGCTGCGGCAAGCCGGCGCCCACACGCTGGTGCATGGCCACACCCATCGGCCTGCCGAGCACGATCTCGGCGAGGGGCTGCGGCGCATCGTTCTGAGCGATTGGGACGTTGCCGCCCATCCGCCCCGCGCGCAGGTGCTCTGCCTGTCGATCGCCGGGGCCCAGCGCGTCGACCTGCGTTGATCCGCCTTGATCTGTGCTGACCTGCTCGGCGTCGTTGCGGCGGTGAATTGATGTTTCGCTGGTTGCGTCGTCTGCGCCCTCTTCCCGCCATTCCGGATGCAGCATGGCAGGCCACGCTGGCCCGCTACGCTTTTTTGAACGATCGGACCAGCGCCGAACGCGAGCGCTTGCGCACGCTCACCGCCGGCTTTCTCGGCGAGAAAGAATTCCACGGCGCCCACGGCTTCGCGATCACCGACGAAGTGGCCCTCGCCATCGCAGCACAGGCCGTCCTGCCGCTGTTGCATCTGCGTGGCGGCTTGAGCTGGTACGACGATTTCGTCGGCGTGGTGGTGCACCCCTCCGAAGTCGTCGCGCAGCGCAAGACGACCGATACGGCGGGTGTCGTTCACGAGTACGAGGAAGTGGTCGCCGGCGAAGCGATGGACCGCGGACCGGTGATGCTGAGCTGGCAAGACGTGCTCGCGAGCAGCATCACGAGCGACACCGGCTACAACGTCGTCATCCACGAGTTTGCGCACAAGATCGACATGCGCAGCGGCGTGGCAGATGGCTGTCCGCCACTGCCCGCCGGCTTTGCAGGCAAAGCGAATGCGCGCCAGTCGCGAGCCGCCTGGCTCGACACGCTGCAATCGGCCTACGATGGTTTTCGGGAACAGATCATCGTCGCCGAACGCTTCGGCCGCGAGCCGCCCTGGCTCGATGCCTATGGCGCCGAGTCGATCAGCGAGTTTTTTGCGGTCGCGTGCGAGGCCTACTTCGTCAACCGCGCTCGCTTCGCCGACGAGTTTCCGACCTTGCTTGCGCTGTTCGACGAATTCTTCGTCGCTGGTCGCGCCTGACCGCTCGCGGCCGGCTTTCCCGAAACGACGACTCCCCGCCGCCGACCCGATGACTGTGCCGTCGGCTACTTCCGCAGCAGCGCTTTCAGCGCGTTCTGCAAACGGCGGGCCGCAGCAGCGTCGTGCGGCATCGCAAGCACCTTGCCTGCGTCCTGGCCCCAGGTCTGCGCCGGCGCCGGGTCGCCCCGTTTGGTGAGCAGCTTGAGCTGCAACGCGCGACGCGCGTCGAGTTGATCCGCGGGCGTCGGCACCTCTGCCGCCATCTCGAGGCGCAGCAAGGCTTCGGAGGCTTCGTCCGCCTTCGCGGCCGGAGCGCCAGCCAGCGACTGCGACCAGGCGCTGCGCACTGCAGGCGATACGGCGCGACCGAGTTCCTGCACCGACGGCAGTTGCGACGCATCGCGCTTTTCCCACGCGCCCATCACTTGCGACAGCGCCTCGCCGTGCGCTTGTGCCGCGAGCTTGCGCAGTGCCATGTCGGCACGTTCGAGTGCCTCGCGCTGGGCGCGGAATGCGGCATCGCCCAGGCGTGGGCCACGGTCTTCGAAGCGCGGCGTGCGATCCCCGAAGCGATCGCCCCCACGTGCATCTCCCGACCTTGGTCCGCGATCGCCTGACCCGCCAGGGCCGCCGGGACCACGGGAATCGCGCCGGTCGCCGAATTTGCCGCCGCCACGCGGCGCTGGCGCCACATCACCTCGCTTGCTGCCAGGACGGTCGTCGCCGCGGCGTGCTGCCACCACCGGCTTGGGTGCGGGCTTGGGCGGTGCTGGCGGTTCGACCGGCTCTGCCGATGCCGCTTCCTCCGCCAATTCCTCTGCACGCACTTCGTTGTCGGCGCGCGAAGAAGCATCGGCGCCGTCGGCGGGCGCGACCAGGTCGCGCGGGCCAGCAGTCGTCGCTGCGATTTCCGGCACCTCACTTTGCGCCTCGGCAGCAACCTCGCGGCCGCCCTCGAGCACTGCGTCGGCCGGTGGCGTGCTGAGCTGTGTGCTCTCGCCGAACTCCACGGCGGCCTGTTCAAGGCCGACCTGTTCTGTCGCACCGACATCAGGCCCATCAGGTCCTTCCGTCGGCGCCGCATGAGTTGCCGCAGGCGCCGGCGCCACGGGCGCCGGTGCCGGGGCTGGCGGCGGCGCTTCACCGCGAATCGCTCCCTCGAGCCGTGCGATGGCCGCGCGAATCTTCTGCACGTCGCCACCGGCGTTGGCAGCGTCGAGCGCCTTCGAGGCATCGAGCACGTACCGGTCATGCTCGCTCATCGCCGAAGACGCCTTTTCGCGCTCGGCCGTCTTGCGATTGAAGGCATCGTCGATCGGCGCGCGGAACGCGTCCCACAACTTTTGTTCATGGCGGCGATCGAGAGGCACGGCTTGCGCTTCGGCCTGCCATCGCTGTTGCAGCGCCTTGACTGCATCGATGCGCAGCATCGGCTGCCCGCCGAGCTCGGTCGCTTCGGTGATCATGGCCTGACGCCGGTCGACGCTCTCTTTTTGGGCCGACTCGAAGGGCGCGCGCGCCGCGTCGAAGGCTTCGTTCCAGAGCGGCTGCAATTCGGCGAACACCTTTTCCCCGATATGGCCTGCATCGCGCCAACGGTCGGCGAATTGATGCAGCGCGCGGTTGTGCGCCTTCAGGTCGGACGCGTCGGCATGCGCTTCGGCCCAGCCCTTGACCTCGTCGATCAGCGCGATGCGTTGCGCGCGGTGTTCTGCGGCATCGGCGCGCACCTTGTCGAGCCAGGCTTCGACCACCTTGTGCGCTTCGTTGCAGGCTTCGTCGAAGCGCTTCCACAGGCCGTGGTTCGGCACGCCGCCCTGGTCCGCCTGCTTCCACTGGTCGCGCAGCGTGCGCAGCGTTTCCTGCATCTTGCGGCCACCGAGGGCCTGGCCTTCGGGGCGCTTGAGCAAACCTTCGGCGCGGGCGACCAAGTCTTCACGCACCTTGTCGGCGCTCCAGCGCTGCCAGCCTTCGAGTTCGCCGGCGGCAACAAGAGCCGTATGCACACGCGCTTCGAGTTCGGCTTCGACCTGCTTGCCGTGCTGCTTCAGCACCACACGCAAAGCCGCGGCCGCACCGGCGCTGGCTTTGCCATGGCCTTCTGCGGTTTCCTGTTCCAGCTTGGCGAGCGCGGCTTGCACGGCTTCTTGCGCAGCGGCACGCACGGATGGGTCGACCTTCGGTCCGGCGGGCTTGGCCGGTGCGGCCTTCGGCGCAACGGCTTCGCCACGCGCGGCGCGCAATTCATCGGCCCACACCGGGACCGGCGGCAGTGCCGCCGCCGCATCGGCCGCTGCGGCTTGCGCTTGCGTGAGCGCACTATGGAAGGCATCGGAAACGACGAGCAGTTGGGCTTTCGACGCATCGAGCTGAGGTGCAAAGCGGGCGTCGAGGCTGTTCCAGTTGGCATCGGCGGCAATCGCGTCGGCCTGTTCCTTCCAGTGAGCGACGTCGCCGCGCAGGCCTTCTTCGGCCGCCTGCGCGTCGTGCCACGACTTGGTGGACAAGACTTCGAAGCGCTGCGCCAGAAGTACCGCCGCCTCGCGGTGCACTTGCGCGCGATGCTGCAAATCTTCAATACCTTTGACGCGTTCGGCCAGCTGGCTCTTGAAGCCCGTGAGCGGTTCGCGCGACAAAGGCGCGCCGGCCTTGGCCGCGTCGCGTTGCCAGGCCAGCGCATCGGCGATATTGAGTTTGGGCTGCGCCAACAAGGCTTCGGCCTTTTGCGCCCACTCGGCGCCGATGGCTTCCTGGCCTTTGGCGCGTTTGAGTTCATCGAGCTTTTCCCGCAGCAGGCGGGCCGCGCCCTTGTCGCGGCCGCTCAGTTCCTTGAACACCTCCTGCATTTGCTCGGTCGAGGGATTGCCCGCGAGCCAGTCACGGATGCGGCCCGATCGCTCACCCGAGGTCGACGCCGTGAAAGCGCCGCCAGTGAGGTTGTCGAGGGCCTGAAGATCGTGGGGCTTGGAAGAAGTTGAAGTCACTGCGCGAAGAACGTTTTGTCTTGTTGGATTGGATAAGCGAAGGCGCCGGCAAAGGCCGGCGCACTCTATATTTTCACCGACTTGGCGGGAAGGGGTTTTATCGGGTCGCCAGATTGAGCTCGGCGCCCGGTTTCCAGTTGGCATCGGCGGCCCGCGTTCGCACCGCGCCGAGGAACAGCCGATCGCTCGGCACCTTCTGTTCGAGAAGGTAATCGCGCACCACCGCGCCACGTTCGACCGCGAGCTTGCGCATGGATTCTTCGTCAGCGGTCACGCTGGCCATCAGCAGATCTTCCATCTCTTTCAGCGGCAGGTCTTTGGCGAGGCCGACCATGTTGCGCGGCTTGGTGATGTCGGCGCGTTTGTACACTGCGGTGAGCAGTGCCGGGTATTCGGCGTCGGTCACCGGCGCAACGTCGGGCGCGTCGGCCGCACTGGCGGCGCCCGAGTTCGCGCGGGCCGCAGCCCGCCGTTTTTCGGCCTGGGCCAGTTGGCGCAGGCGCTGCCGCTTGAACGCTTCGGCCTCCTTGTCGAGGCTGGAAGTGCCCACGACGGTCATCTGCAGACCGGGCCGTTCGGTCAGCGCCTTCGCTACCTTGTCGAGGCCTTGCCGTGCGGTGTCGGACAGGGTCGAGCTGCCGGCGTCGAATGTGATGGTGCTCGACTCGCCGCTGCCGCCGCCCAGCCCGCCGGTGAGCAGGCTGAAGGGCGACGTGATCGCCTTGACGATGAGATTGACCAGCGCCTTCCAGATCAGCGGCCCGACGCTGAACTGCGGATCGTTGATCGAGCCCGACAGCGGCAGGTCGACGTTGATGACGCCGTTGCGGTCGGCCAGCAGCGCAACGGCGAGCTGCACCGGCAGGCTGTTCGGCGCGCCCTGCACTTCTTCGCCGAACTTCAGCTGGTTCAGCACCATGTTGTTGGTGGCCGTCAGCCGGCCATCGGGCGCGATCTTGTAGTTGACCTCGAGACTGAGCTTGCCGCGCTCGATGTTGTGGCCGGCATAACGCACCGAGTATGGCGACAGCGGCGGCAGGTCGAGGTCGCGCATCTTTCCGGTGACATCGAGTTCGAGCGGCTTGGCGAGCGGGTTCAGCTTGCCAACGATTTCAAGCGAGGCCGTTTGCTCGGCCTTGCCGCGCAGTTCGAGATCGGCCAGCGCCGGACTTCCGCCTGTGCCAGCGTCAGGCTGCGACGAGAAGGCGCTGAGCTTGCCGGTGAGTTCCGTCAAATCGGCGGAGTAATTGGGCTTGACGAACTGGTCGGTGAAGTCGACCTTGCCGTTGACCAGGCTCATCGGGCCGAAACGAATGATCGGCTTGGGTCCGGTCGCTGCATCGCTTACCTGCTGGGTGGAACCAGAAACAGCAGCGGCGGGCTTCGGTGCTGCCGCGACCGGGCCACCGCCGACCATCTCTTCGGCCGGCACGGTTCGGCCCGAGGGTGCGGCCGGACGCGCTGCCGTGGTCGTGGTGCCGCCACCGCGCTTGCGCTTGGTGACCGCCGCGGCCGGTGCGGATGCCGTGGCCGCGGCGGTGGCCGCGGTCAAGAAGGACCAGGTCGTCGGCCACGCCGCGCTCTCCCACCGCGACGAGCAGGTCGACCTCGTCGCCGGCGCGACCGTCAAGCGCACGACCCGCCGCGG
>JAQGMP010000165.1 GCA_028292285.1 Variovorax sp.
AAACGGTCAAGCTGGTGATCGTCCGGAAAGACCCGGCACTGACGGAGGCGCAGGTGCGCGAGTTCTGCCGCGCCCACCTCACCGGCTACAAGCAGCCGCGCGTGATCGAGTTCCGTACCGATCTGCCGAAAACGCCGGTCGGCAAGATCCTGCGGCGCGAACTGCGCGACGCCAAAAAGCCGGCCGCACAAGCGGTGTAAGGGTTAGCCGGGGGGACGCCCCGGCATCGCTCTTGCATAAAGGGATCGATGCTTCGATTCATCCTCACCCGCCTGAGCTTGCTGGTGCCGACTTTCATCGGCATGACGTTGCTCGCGTTCTTTTTGATCCGCCTGGTGCCCGGCGATCCGATCGAAACGCTGGCGGGCGAGCGCGGCATCGACCCGGCGCGCCACGCGGAACTGCTCAAGGCTTATGGGTTCGACAAGCCGCTGATCGCGCAATACGGCATCTACATCGCACGGGTGCTGCACGGCGACCTGGGCAAGTCGGTCATCACGCAGGAGCCGGTGATGAGCGAGTTCTTGTCGCTCTTTCCGGCGACGGTCGAACTGGCGCTCTGCGCCATCGTCTTCGCGCTGGTGCTGGGAATTCCAGCGGGCATCCTGGCGGCGGTGCGACGAAATTCCATCTTCGATCACGGCGTGATGGCGGTCTCGCTCACCGGCTATTCGATGCCGATCTTCTGGTGGGGCCTGCTGCTCATCCTGTTCTTTTCGGTGCAGCTGGGATGGACACCGGTATCGGGCCGCATCGCGGTCCAGTATTTCATCGAGCCGAGCACCGGTTTCTTGCTGATCGATTCGCTGCGCGCGGGGGACATCGACGCCTTCTGGTCGGCGCTGCACCATCTCATCTTGCCGACCATCGTGCTCGGCACGGTACCGCTCGCGGTCATCGCGCGCATGACGCGCTCGGCCATGCTCGAAGTGCTGGGCGAGGACTACATCCGCACCGCGCGCGCCAAGGGCCTGTCACGTTTTCGGGTCGTGGCGCTGCATGCGCTGCGCAACGCGCTGATTCCTGTAGTGACCGTCATCGGACTGCAGGTCGGCGTGCTCTTCACCGGCGCCATCCTGACCGAAACGATTTTTTCGTGGCCGGGTGTCGGCAAGTGGCTGATCGAGGCGATCGGCCGGCGCGACTATCCGGTGCTGCAGGGCGGCATGCTTTTGCTCGGCGCCATCGTGATGATCGTCAACTTGCTGGTCGACGTGGCGTACGGCGTCATCAACCCGCGCATTCGGCAGGCGCGCTGAAATGGGTTTGTCCGCCTCTTCTTCGCCCGTTCTCGTGATGACCGCGCCGCCGGGGCCGTGGCGCGAATTCTGGACGGCGTTCTCTGCGAACCGCGGCGCGGTCATGGGGCTCGTGGTCATCGTCGTGCTGCTGTTCGTCGCGATGGCGGCGCCGTTGATCGCGCCGCACGCGCCCAACCTCACCAACAGCGCCGCGTTCCTGCGCCCGCCGTTCTGGCAACAAGGCGGCTCGACTACGTACCTCCTCGGCACCGATGCCATCGGTCGCGACATCCTCTCGCGCCTGATGTTCGGCGCACGCCTGTCGTTGTCGATCGGCGTCGCGGTGGTGGCGATGTCGGTGGTGGTCGGCATCGCGCTCGGCCTCATCGCGGGCTTCTTTCGCGGCATCGTCGAGATCGCGATCATGCGGGCGATGGACATCGTGCTGACCCTGCCGAGCCTGCTGCTGGCGATCGTGGTGGTGGCCATCCTCGGGCCGGGCCTCATCAACGCGATGCTGGCAGTCGCCATCGTCGTGCTGCCGCATTACGTGCGCATCACGCGTGCCGCTGTCATCGCCGAGGTGTCGCGCGACTACGTGACCGCTGCGCGCGTCAGCGGTGCCGGCACCTTGCGGCTGATGTTCAGCGAGGTGCTGCCCAACTGCGCGGCGCCGCTGATCGTGCAGGCCTCGCTGGGCGTATCGACCGCCATCCTCGACGCGGCGGCGCTCGGCTTTCTCGGCCTCGGCGCGCAGCCGCCATCGCCCGAATGGGGAACGATGCTGGCCGACGCGCGCGAGTTCGTGTTGCGCGCCTGGTGGGTCGTGACGTTCCCGGGGCTGGCGATTTTGATCGCCGTGCTGGCCTTCAATCTGCTGGGCGATGGCCTGCGCGATGCGCTCGATCCGAAGTTGAAACGATGAGCCTGCTCGACATCAAGGATCTTCATGTCGACTTCCCTACACAAGGGGGCGTGATGCATGCCGTCGACGGCGTGAGCCTGACGGTCAATGAGGGCGAAGTGCTCGGCATCGTCGGCGAATCGGGCTCGGGCAAGAGCGTCACGATGATGGCGCTGATGGGTCTCATCGCCTACCCTGGCCGCGTGCAGGCGGCGCACCTGCGCTTTGCCGGCAACGACCTGCTCGGCATCT
This sequence comes from Variovorax sp., assembly GCA_028292285.1. Lineage (GTDB taxonomy): Bacteria > Pseudomonadota > Gammaproteobacteria > Burkholderiales > Burkholderiaceae_C > Variovorax. Next base: position 2,398 of record JAQGMP010000165.1, read on the forward strand.
CCGACAAGGCGCGGCGCAACCTGGTCGGCAAAGACGTCGCGATGATCTTTCAGGACCCGACGACCAGCCTCAACCCGTGCTTCACCGTCGGCTTTCAGTTGATGGAAACCTTGCGCTTGCACCTGAAGCTCGACAAGCGCGCCGCCAAAAGGCGCGCCATCGAGTTGCTTGAACAGGTCGGCATCCCGGCGGCGTCCACACGCATCGGCAGCTATCCGCATCAGCTCTCCGGTGGCATGAACCAGCGCGTGATGATCGCGATGGCGATCGCCTGCAATCCGCGGCTGCTGATCGCCGACGAGCCGACGACAGCGCTCGACGTCACGATCCAGGCGCAGATCCTCGACCTGCTGCGCAACCTGCAGAAAGAGCGCGGCATGGCGCTGGTGCTCATCACGCACAACATGGGCGTGGTCGCGGACATGGCACAGCGTGTGGCGGTGATGTATGCGGGCCAGGTGATGGAAGAGCAGCCGGTCGATCGGCTCTTCAGCACGCCGCAGCATCCGTATACCGAGGCGCTGTTGGCGGCGCTGCCCGAGCGCGCTGCGCCCGAAGGCCGGCTCGCCACCATCGCGGGCCTGGTGCCGGGAGTGCACGACCGTCCTGCCGGCTGTTTGTTCTCGCCACGCTGCGTGTATGCGACCCCCAACGCGTGCGCGGTGCGGCCGGCGTTGCAGGCGGTGCGGGCGTTCCAGGGCGCGCAGGTGCGCTGTCACTTTCCGTTGAGCGATGCGGGGCGCTCGACGGCCATCGCAGAAGATCGCGCGCGCACGGTCGAGGCGCTGCCATGAGCGCTTCCACACCCGAATCGACGGCCATGACGACCGGGACATCGTCGAATGAAATCGTTGTCGAGGCCATCGACCTGAAGCGCGTGTACGAGGTGCGTCGCGGCCTGTTCCGTGCACCCGCCAAGTTGCAGGCCGTCGGTGGTGTGTCGTTCAAATTGGCGCGCGGCCGCACGCTGGCGGTCGTCGGCGAATCGGGGTGCGGCAAGTCGACGTTGGCGCGCATGGTGTCGTTGATCGAAAAGCCGACGTCGGGCCAGCTCACGCTGATCGGCGTCGATGCGATCGACTCGCCGGCCGACCGCAAGCGCGAACTGCGCCAAGCCGTGCAGCTAGTGTTTCAGAACCCGTTCGGCTCGCTCAACCCACGCAAGAAGATCGCCGCCGTGCTCGAAGATCCGCTCGCCATCAACACCACGTTGAGCAAGTCCGACCGTGCCGCCAAGGCGCGCGACATGCTGGCGCGTGTCGGACTGCGGCCCGAGCATGCCAATCGCTATCCGCACATGTTTTCAGGCGGCCAGCGGCAGCGCATCGCCATCGCGCGGGCACTCATGCTCGAGCCGCGGCTGCTGGTGGCAGACGAGCCGGTGTCCGCGCTCGATGTATCGATCCAGGCGCAGGTGCTGAACCTGCTGGCGGACCTGCAGGCCGAACTCGGGCTCGCCTATCTTTTCATCTCGCATGACCTCGGCGTGGTGCGACACATCGCACACGACGTGCTGGTCATGTACCTCGGCCATGCGGTGGAGCAGGGGGCGAACGCACGCATTTTTTTTCGGCCACTGCATCCATACACGCAGGCACTGCTCGCGTCGACGCCGGGCCTCGCCACGGCGCGCATCGTATTGCAGGGCGAATTACCGTCGCCGCTCGATCCGCCCGCCGGCTGCGTCTTCAGCACGCGTTGCGGGCATGCGACCGAACGTTGCCATGTCGAGCGCCCTCTGCTGCGCGCGCTCGACGAGCGCATGGTGGCGTGCCACTATGCGGAGAAATTCGTCGATGGTCCGGTCGCGGTGCAGAGCGTGCGTTCGCCTATCGCAGTTTGAATGCTACCGAACACGCCGAGTCCGTCGCAAGCCTGTCAGTCCCCGTTCTGTTTTTTTTGAGAAGGAGATCCCATGAAGAATGTTCGTCTCGCATCGGTGTTGCTGCCGATGGCTTTTGCCCTCACTTGCGGCGCTACGGCTGCCAAGACATTGGTCTTCTGTTCCGAAGGCAGCCCCGAGAATTTCTACGCAGCGGTCAACACCACCGGCACCTCGTTCGACGTCACCACGCAGGTCTATAACAACGTGGTCGACTTCGAGCGCGGCGGCACCAAGGTGTTGCCCAGTCTGGCCGAGAGCTGGACCATCTCACCCGATGGTACCGAGTACACCTTCAAGCTGCGCAAGGGCGTGAAGTGGCACACCACGAGCAAGAACTTCAAACCGACGCGCGACTTCAACGCCGACGACTTCATCTTCTCGATCGAGCGGCAATGGAAAGAGAACGACCCGTACTTCAAGGTCACGAGCCAGAACCACTCGTACTTCAACGACATGGGCATGCCCAAGCTCTTGAAGACGGTCGACCGCATCGACGACTACACGGTCAAGATCGTGCTCAACAAGGCCGAGGCGCCTTTCCTGGCCAACCTCGCGATGCCGTACGCCGGCGTCCAGTCGAAGGAATACGCGATCGCCATGCTGAAGGCCGGCACGCCGGAAAAGATCGACCAGGACCCGATCGGCACCGGCCCGTTCTACCTGGTGCAGTACCAGAAAGACGCGATCGTCCGCTTCAAGGCGTTCCCGCAATACTGGGGCGGAAAGGCGAAGATCGACGACCTGATTTTCTCGATCACGCCCGATGCGTCGGTGCGCTGGGCCAAGCTGCAAAAGGGCGAGTGCCACGTGATGCCGTACCCGAATCCGGCCGACCTCGATGCGATTCGCAAAGACCCGAATGTCCAGGTGCTGGAGCAGGCCGGCCTCAACGTCGGCTACCTCGCGTACAACACGACCAAGAAGCCGTTCGACGACGTGCGCGTGCGCAAGGCCATCAACATGGCGATCGACAAGAAGGCGATCATCGACGGCGTGTACCTGACGACCGGCGTCGCCGCCAAGAACCCGATTCCGCCGACCATGTGGTCTTACAACGATGCGGTGAAGGACGATCCGTACGATCCCGCCGCGGCCAAGAAGCTGCTGGCCGAGGCCGGCCTCGCCAACGGCTTCACGACCGACCTGTGGGCCTTGCCGGTGCAGCGCCCGTACAACCCTACCGCCAAGCGCTTCGCTGAACTGATGCAGGCCGACCTGGCCAAGATCGGCGTCAATGCCGAAATCAAGA
>JAQGMP010000186.1 GCA_028292285.1 Variovorax sp.
GCGGTGAACTGCCGCACCATCGCCGGGTCGTAGTGCGGCGTGACGCGGCCATCGGGCAAGCGGCGCGTCGACGTCTCCGTCAGCCGCAGCCACTGCGCGTCGCTGAGCCAGCCGTAGGGTTTGTAGACCGTGCGGAAAAATGCTTCGAGCTCCGCGACGGCGTCGAAGGCCGGCGGGTTGCCGGCATAAGAACGAATGCGATCGATGGCCGAATGCGCGAGCTGCGGCGCGTTGTCGTTCAGCGTCAGGCTGGCGATGCGCGACTTCATGCGCGGCACGGTCAGGCCCGACGCGCACACGGTGCCGATGGCGCCGCCCATCGACGTGCCGACCCAATGCACGCGATCGAGCTTCAGCGCGTCGCAGAAAGCCTCGGCCAGTTGGGCATAGAACGACAGCTGGTACTCGTCGTCGGGCACCGGGCTCCATTGGCTCAGACCGCGGCCGATGGTGTCGGGGCACACGACCCGGAATCCCTTGCCGGCGAAGTAAGTTGCGAGTTCGTCCATATCGCGGCCGGTGCGTGCCAGGCCGTGCCATGCCACGACGACCGGCCCGTCTTGCGGACCCCAATCCATCCAGTGGATTTCGCGGCCCAGAACGTTGACGTAACGGGAAGCCGGGATCGTCGTCGAAATCGTCGTGGGGATGGTCATCGCAAGGCCCTCGCGCGCAATCGGCCGACGATGCCGGTCGGAAAGTAATACACCGACAAAACGAACAGCACGCCCAGCCACAGCAACCAGCGGTCGGGCGACAGCAGCGCCGAGAGCCACGGCAATCCACTCGCCGCATCGCTGCCGAGCTTGAGCAGATCCTGCAGATAGCTTTGTGCTACGACGAACAACGCCGCACCGATCACTGCGCCGTAGATGCTGCCCATGCCTCCGATCACGACGATCAGCAGCACGTCGACCATGATCTCGAAACTGAGCGAAGTGTCCGGCCCGTTGTAGCGCAGCCAGATCGCCAGCATGGCGCCCGCCAGCGTCGCGAACAGGGCCGACAGCACGGCCGCCGTGGTGCGATAGACGACCACGCGATAGCCGATGGCCTCGGCCCGGAACTCGTTCTCGCGAATCGCCTGCAGCACGCGGCCGAACGGCGAGTTGACGATGCGCAGCAGCGCCAGCACCAGCACGACGGCGACCACGAACAGCAGGTAGTAGCAGAGCAAGCGGCCGTCGAGCGACACGCCCATGAAAGGATCGTCGGCGAACTCGAAGCTGGGCGAGATCAGCTCGGGCAACTTGAAGGTCAACCCGTCTTCGCCGCCGGTGAAGTCCGACAGCTGCGAGGCCAGCGTCTGGAACGCCGATGCCACCGCCAACGTGATCATCGCGAAGAAGATCGCCCGAACGCGCAGCGAGAACAGCCCGACGGCCAGCGCCAGCACCAGCGACACCGCCAGCGAAGCACCGAGCCCGACCGCCACCGCGCCCCAGTTGGCGCCGAGCCGGGTCGCCGCGATCGAGATGCCGTACGCACCGATCCCGAAGAACATCGTGTGCGCAAAACTGACGATGCCGGTGTAACCCAACAGCAGGTCGAAGCTCGCGACCAGCACGATGAACACCAGCACCTTGGCCGCCACGCTGAGCGCCTTGACGCCGGGGAAAATGAAGGGCGCGAACGCGAGCCCGATGAGCAGCGCGACCAGCAATACCGCGAGCACGCGGCTGCGCGGCATGTCGTTGGAAAGCAGACGTTTCAGCATCGGCAGCTTCATCGGTTCGCCACCGGGTACACACCTTGCGGCCGCCACAGCAGCACGCCGACCATCAAAAGGATGTTCGAGAACAGCGCCACCTTCGGCGCCAGAAAGCCGCTGTAGTTCGCCATCAACCCGACCATCAGCGCACCGATGAGCGCACCACCGGTCGAGCCCAGCCCGCCGATGATGATCACGATGAAGATGAGCACGTTGACCTGCGCGCCGATCTGCGGCACCACGCTTTGCTGGAACAGGCCCCACATCACGCCGCCGAGTCCGGCGAGCGCGCTGCCGACGACGAAGACGCCGATGAACAAACGCCGGATGCGGTAGCCCAGCGACTCCACCATCTCGCGGTCTTGTACGCCGGCGCGGATCAGCAAGCCGATCTTCGTGCGCGACAGCGTCCACGCCAGCGCGAGGAAAACCACGAGCCCAATCGCGACTGCGAGGATCCGGTATTTTTCGATCGAAGCACCGAGCCAGAACACCGTGCCCTGCAGCGCCGCGGGCGGCAACAACGGAATCTGCTGCGGCCCCCACACCACCTTGATCAGCTCCTCGCCGATGATCATGCCGCCCACGGTGATGAGGATCTGCTTCAGATGCTGGCCGTACACCGGCCGCACGATGAAGCGCTCGAACACCACGCCCAGTACGCCAGCCGCCAGCATGGCGAGCAACAGCGCCGGCAGCAACGCGACGAGGTTGCGGCCGAGCGAGTCCACGCTGGTCCAGTCCTGCATGCCGCCGAGCACCGTGGTCGCGACATACGCGCCCAACGCGATGAACACGCCGTGGCCAAAGTTGAGCACGTCCATCAGCCCGAACACCAGCGTGAGCCCCGACGCGATGATGAAGATGATCATGCCCATCGCGAGGCCGGCGATGGTGAGCGTGAGCCAGGTCGATGCGGTGCCGACAAGCGGCAAGGCGACGAGCGCCAGCACCGGCACGAGCAGCAGCGGCTTCCAGTCGAAGCCGAGATTGAACTTCATGGTGCCGGCCTTCACAACGCTGGACTTCATAGTGCGAGCCCCAGCAGCGACTGCTGCAACGCCGTGTCTGCCGAGAACTCGGCCATCGATCCGGCGTGCACCACGCGGCCGTCGTCCATCACCGCGACGCTGTCGCCCAAGCGCTGAGCGAAGTGGATGTTCTGTTCGACCAGCAGCACCGTCACGCCGCTGGCCTTGAGCTGTGCGAAGGCGTCGATCATGTTGTTGATGATGGCCGGCGCGAGCCCCTTGCTCGGCTCGTCGACGATGAGCAGTTCACGCGGCTCGACGATGGCGCGCGACACCGCCAACATCTGCTTTTGGCCACCCGACAGCTTGCCGGCCGGGTGGTTCCAGAACTTCTCGACCGCCGGGAACAGCTTGAAAATCCATTCGAGCCGCACCGTGTCGATGTCCGATGCGCGCTTGGCGCTGCGTGCCGCGAGCACCATGTTTTCTTTCACCGTCAGGTCCGAGAAAATGCCCATCGTCTCGGGGACGTAGGCGATGCCGAGCTCGGCGATTTGCGGTGTCGACAGGTGCGTGATGTCGAGTGAATCACCCTTCTCAACTCCGAACTGCACAGTGCCCTGCGACGCCTGCCACAACCCCATGATGGTTCGCA
>JAQGMP010000222.1 GCA_028292285.1 Variovorax sp.
GAGCTTGCCCATTTTTCGGCCCGCGACCTTGCCGTCGGCTTGGAGGACCAAGGTGAAGGGCAGCCCGCCGCCCGTGTTTCCCAGATCCTTGACCAGCTCGGTCCCTTCCAGCCCGGCCAGCCCCACCGGGAAGCTGACCGGCGTTTTCTCCAGGAACTTGCGAACCGAACTCGGCTGATCAATAGCCAAACCGATCACTTGCCATCCGGATGCCGCGTGATCGCGAAAGAATCGATCGACCATCGGCAGCTCTTCGATGCACGGCGGGCACCAGGTCGCCCAGAAGTTGACCAGCAGCGGCTTGCCGCGCAGATCCGCTAATTTGAGTTCGCCGCCTTCCGGCCGCGTAAAGCTACGGGCCCAGAACGTCGGATCCACGCCGTCCGCAGCGCCGGCCGCATTCGCGTCGTGCTTCCACCATGCGCCGCCGACGCCCGCCCCGGCGGCCACCGCCGCGACACCTCCAAAGAGCCAGCGCCGCCGGCCCGCATCCGTCTTCATCCCGAATCCTTTTCAATGAGGCGCCGCAGCGCCGCGAGGTCGCCACGCGGCGTACGCCCTTGCGCGTCCGGCTTCAGTGCGCCGCGCAAATCATCGAGATCGTAGACCAGCAAGTGCACGCCGATTTCTTCACCGAGCGCGCGGCTGGCTGCGTGGACGCTGAGCGCCTCGACTTGCTCGCCATGAAACCCCGCGACCATGCGCGGCTCGTAGTCGACGTGATGATCGATCAGCGCGATTTCCGCCGACTTCGAATCGTCGCAAAAGAGCTGGATATAGATGTCCGAAAGGCGCGTTGCCGTGCCGTGCCATACCGCGCCGCCGACGTGCGGCCGAAACACCGCCATCCGCTGCATCCATTCGAGTGCCAGCATGCGCAGCGCGTGAAGCTCCTTGGGCTGCGTGTCGGCACAAAAAAGCTGGATGTAGTCGCGGACTTCGACCTCGACCTCGTCGTTGTTGGGCAGCGCCGTGCGGCTCGGCAACCCCATCTCGCGCAAAGCGCGGCGTTTGGCAGGGCCGTACTCCAGCCCTTCCTCGACGACGAGGCGGGCCGCGGTCGCTGCGATTTCGCGCTTGGACATGTCCATCGGGATCATTTTGCCCGCAGAGTGCCGTTTGAAGAAGCCCCGAAGAAGTCGTGCAGAGGCCCGTCGACGCCCTCCCTAAAATCAGCCGATGCACATTCACATTCTCGGCATCTGCGGCACCTTCATGGGCGGCGTTGCAGCCCTGGCGCGCGAAGCCGGACACCGCGTAACGGGTTGCGACGCCGGCGTCTACCCGCCCATGAGCGATCAGCTGCGAGCGCTCGACATCGACCTGATCGAAGGATTTTCGGCCGGCCAACTGGCGCTGGCGCCCGACGTGTTCGTGGTCGGCAACGTCGTGTCGCGCGCCCGCTTGGCCGATGGCACGCCGAAATATCCGCTGATGGAGGCGATCCTCGACGCCGGTGCGCCCTACACGAGCGGGCCGCAATGGCTCGCCGAAAACGTGCTGCAAGGCCGCCATGTGCTCGCCGTCGCGGGCACGCACGGCAAAACCACCACCACGTCGATGCTAGCCTGGATTCTCGATCGGGCGGGCCAGGCGCCCGGGTTTCTCGTCGGCGGCGTGCCGCTCGACTTCGGCGTCTCGGCGCGACTGGGCTCCGGTTCATCGTTCGTCATCGAAGCCGACGAGTACGACACCGCTTTTTTCGACAAGCGCAGCAAGTTCGTTCACTACCGGCCGCGCACCGCGATCCTGAACAACCTCGAGTTCGATCACGCCGATATCTTCGATGACCTCGCCGCCATCGAGCGGCAATTTCACCACCTCGTGCGCACCGTGCCGAGCACCGGCCGCGTGGTGGTGAACGCAACCGAAGACAGTTTGCAGCGCGTGCTGGCGCAAGGCTGCTGGAGCGAAGTCGCACGATTCGGCAGCGGAGGAAACAAGGCGAGCGCGCAAGCCGAGTGGCAGGCCGACGGCGAGCACAGCGCCTTCAACGTGCGCCGCCATGGCGAAGTCGTCGGGCGCGTCGAGTGGGAACTGTCGGGACTGCACAACCAGATGAACGCGCTGGCCGCCATCGCTGCCGCCGAGCATGTCGGCGTGGCGCCGGCCGATGCCGCCGCGGCGTTGGCGACCTTCCACAACGTGCGGCGCCGCATGGAATTGCGCGGCGTGGTTTCACGCGAGGGCGGGGACATCCGTGTGTACGACGACTTTGCGCACCATCCGACCGCGATCCGCACCACGCTCGACGGCCTGCGCCGCCAGCTCGATCTTCAGGGCAAGCGCACCGAGCGCATCATCGCGGCCTTCGAACCGCGCAGCAACACGATGAAGCTGGGCACGATGTCCTCGCAGTTGCCGTGGAGCCTCGAAGCCGCCAACCTGGCTTTCTGCCACACCGCAGGGCTCGACTGGGACGCGGCCGCCGCGCTCGCGCCGCTCGGCGAGCGCGCCCGCGTGGTCAGCGCGATCGAACCGCTGGTGACGCAAATCGTGGCCGCGGCGCGGCCGGGCGATCACATCGTTTGCATGAGCAACGGTGGATTCGGCGGCATCCACGACAAGCTGCTGAACGCGCTGCGGGCCGCCGCATGACATCCACCCGCTCGCAGCAGCTGGTGGACACGCTCAAATTGCAGCCTCATCCGGAAGGCGGCTGGTACCGCGAGACTTTTCGCTCCGGTGCGGTGTCGATGCCCGACGATGGACGACCCGCGCGCAGCTCGCTCACGACGATCTATTTCCTGCTCGAAGCCCGACAGCAGTCGCGCTGGCATCGCGTGCTGTCCGATGAGGTCTGGGTTTTTCTGGAAGGCGTGCCGCTCGCGCTCTGGACCTGCGACGCCGGCTTGCGCACCGCGCCGGCGCAT
>JAQGMP010000228.1 GCA_028292285.1 Variovorax sp.
GTCGAGTGCACGATGCGGTCGCGATCACGCTGGAAGTCGTCACGCGTGGGTGCCGGCGGTTCCGCGTGCAACCGGCCGCGCGACTGCGCCGGGTCGCAAGCGTAGGTCGCGATCAGGCCTCGCAACATTGAGCGAGCACCTCACGCACCATGGCCTCAGGCGCCGCCGCGACTTTGGCGGAGCCGGGCTGGTCGATGACGACGAAGCGGATCTCGCCGGCTTCTGATTTCTTGTCGATGCGCATCAACTCGAGGTAGCGCTCCGCACCCAGCGCCGGTCCGACGATCGGCAAGCCGGCGCGCTGGATCAAGCGCGTCAGGCGCGTCACGAACGCGGCATCGACGCCACCCAGCTTCTGCGACAGATGGGCCGCCATCACCATGCCGCAACCGACCGCTTCGCCATGCAGCCACTCGCCGTATCCCAGACCGGATTCGATCGCGTGGCCGAAGGTATGGCCGAAATTGAGGATCGCGCGCAGGCCCGTCTCGCGCTCGTCCTGCGCCACCACTTCGGCCTTGATCTCGCAACTGCGCTTGACCGCGTGGGCCAGCGCGGATGGCTCGAGCGCCACCAGTGCGTCGACGTTGGCTTCGATCCAGTCGAAAAACGCCATGTCGTAGATCGGTCCGTACTTGATCACCTCGGCCAACCCGGCGCTCAGCTCGCGCGGCGGCAACGTCTGCAGTGTCGCCAGGTCGCACAGCACCAGATGCGGCTGGTAGAACGCGCCGATCATGTTCTTGCCGAGCGGGTGGTTGATGGCTGTCTTGCCGCCGACCGACGAATCGACCTGGGCCAGCAAGGTGGTTGGCACCTGGACGAACGGCACGCCGCGCATGTAGCTCGCCGCGGCGAAGCCGGTCATGTCGCCGACGACCCCGCCGCCGAGTGCGAACAGCACCGTCTTGCGATCGGCACCGTGCCCGAGCAAGGCGTCGAAGATGAGGTTGAGCGTGGGCCAGTCCTTGTGCACTTCGCCATCGGGCAGCACGAGCGTTTCGACACGGTGATAACGCTTTGCAAGCGTCGCCTTCAGGGCGGTGGCATACAGCGGCGCCACGGTCGTGTTGGTGACGATCAAGGCGGTCGAAGCAGACGGCGCGGCGTCGAATGCATCGAGCTCACCGAGCAAATCCGCAGCGATCAGGATAGGGTAGCTGCGGTCGCCGAGATCAATCTCGACCTGGTCGCGAAGGGCGGTCTGGGGCATGGGCCAGAGTGTAGAGGTGGCGCGCCGCACGCGAGGCACTGTCAGGCCGGTGGCTCGATCTGTGGCTCGGGGATGACGATGCCGGCGAGTTCCAGTTGCATCACGATGATGTTGACCAGCATGGCGATCGATGGACGGCCCGTTTCGACCACGTCGTGCGCGGTGTCCCGGTACAGCGGATCGCGTGCACCGTGCAGTTCGCGGAGCCGCCCTAACGGATCGGCGACCTGCAGCAACGGGCGCTTGACGTCGTGCCGCAGCCTGCGAAACAAGTCTTCGGGCGACGACCGCAAATAGATGACGTGGAAGTGTTCGCGAAGCTGCGTGCGGTTGGCCTGGCGGAGCACCGCGCCGCCACCCGTGGCCAGCACGCCATGTGCATTCGAAGCCAGATCGGCAATGGCCTGTTGTTCGATGTCGCGAAAGGCAGCCTCGCCCTCGCGATCGAAAAACTCGCGGATCGAGCAGCCGATGCGCTGCTCGATGACCTGATCGGTATCGACGAAGGGAAGTTGCAGGCGCTGCCCCAAGCGCCGTCCTACTGCGGACTTCCCGGCGCCGGGCAAACCGACGAATGCGACCGCCACGCGGGTCGGCTAACGCTGCGCGCGATCAGCGCGCGGCGTTGCGGTCGGTAATCATCTTCGGGGTGATAAAGACGAGCATTTCGGTCTTGTTTGCAACGCGATTGCGCGTACGGAACAGTGCGCCAAGGTAGGGCACTTCACCGAGCACCGGTACGCGCGATTCATCGTTGGATTCGGTGAGTTCGAAGATACCACCGATCACCACCGTGCCGCCGTTCTCCACCAGCACCGAGGTCTGTACGTGCTTGGTGTTGATCGCGAAGCCGGCGGTCGTCGCCTGGCCGACTGTGTCCTTGTTGACATCGAGCGTCAGGATGATGTTGCCTTCGGGCGTGATCTGCGGCGTCACTTCGAGCTTCAGATTGGCCTTGCGGAAAGCGATCGACGTGGCGCCGCTGGAAGTCGCGACCTGATACGGCAATTCGGTGCCTTGCTCGATGAGCGCCTTGGTCTGGTCTGCAGTGACGACGCGAGGCGCAGAAACCACCTTGCCTTTGCCGTCGGCTTCGAGTGCGGAGATCTCCAGGTTCAGCATCCGCGAGAAGCTCGAATTGAACAGGGAGATGGCGAAAGTGCCTGGTGCGTTGCCGGTGCCGCTCGGGCTGGTGGCTGGCAAGTTGATGAAGTTGGAGTTCGTGAACGCGGTCGACGCACTTCCTGCTGTAGTAGCTGTGCCCGACGTCACCGTCGGAATCACACCGAGATTGCCGAAAACTCTGTTGCCGTTGTTCGAGCCCACTACACCGCCGCCAATGCCGCCGCCCAGACGCACGCCAAGCGACTTGCCAAAGGTGTCCGAGGCCTCGACGATGCGAGCTTCGATCAGCACCTGCCGAACCGCGATGTCCAGTTTTGAAATCATCTCGGCAACTTGCGCCAGCCTTGAAGGGATATCGGTAACGAACAACTGATTAGTGCGCGGTTCTGCAATGACACTGCCACGCGCCGTCAGCAATCGGGCAGTAGAACCGCTTGAGCCGCCACCGCCGCCTGCTGCAGAGCCGGTTCCGGTGATTTGGCCCTGTAGGTCTACGGCTTTTGTGTAGTTCAACTGGAATGACTGGGTACGCAGAGGTTCAAGATTTTCGATGGCGGCCTTGGCTTCGAATTCAATCTTCTCCTTGGCGTTAATTTCGTCCTTCGGGGCAATCCACAGCACAGTGCCGTTTTTCCTCATTCCAAGGTTCTTGGCCTGCATGATGATTTCAAGTGCTTGGTCCCATGGGACGTCTTTCAAACGGAGCGTCAGTGCACCCGTCACCGAATCGGAGGTGACGATATTGAAGTTCGTGAAATCGGCGATAACCTGCAGCAATGACCGAATTTCGATGTTCTGGAAGTTGAGCGAGAGTTTTTCACCGTTGTAGCCAGCGCCTTGCGTCAGCTTTGCAGGGTCAACTTTGCGAGGCCGCACTTCCACCACGAATTGGTTTTCGCTTTGATAAGCGCTGTGTTCCCATTCGCCGCGGGGCTCGATCACCATGCGAACCCGGTCGCCGGCTTGCTGCGTGGTAATGAGCTGGACGGGCGTTCCGAAGTCCGAAACGTCGAGTCGGCGGCGCAAGCCTTC
>JAQGMP010000233.1 GCA_028292285.1 Variovorax sp.
GGAGCAAAGGTGAGTCGGATGTTGGATGAATAAGCCCGCGCCGCTCTCCCGTCGCAAAAGAATGGCTAAAATGGCCAACCATCTGGAGGACGCGATGCAGATCACCGCCACCGAAGCAAAAAACCGATTCGGCTATTACCTCGGGCAAGCTGAACGCGAGCCCGTGCACGTCATGAAGAATGATCGTGTGGCTGGGGTGATCGTTTCTGCCGCGCGTTTTGCCCAGCTTGAGGCTGCGGAACAGAAGAAATCCTTGGCCCAGCGCAAACGCGAATTCAACGAGACATTTGGGGACTGGATCACAGCTCAACACGAACTGGTGGATCGCGCGGGGGTTTTTGGCGAAGAGTTCAGGACCTGGTGAAAGAGCGCCTTGGCTCAGTTCGACGTCTATCCCAATCCTTCCAAGGCCCAGCGTCCCGACATTCCGTGGATGGTCGATGTCCAAAGCGACCTGCTTTCCGGATTGCCAACCCGCTTGGTGATGCCGCTGGCTTTACGCAAGCACATGCCGGGCGCTTTGCCGCGGGCGCTGTGCCCAGCCGTTCAATGGAAGGGAGATGCGATGGTCGCTCTGCCTCATCTTGCAGCGGCATTTCGTGTCAAGGATCTCGGGATCGCGAGCGGCAGCCTGCGCGCGCACGCCAGTGCGCTCGTGGGCGCGCTCGACGCAGTGATCAGCGGCGTGTGAACGCAATGCGCTTCTCATTTATCTGACGCTGAAACAACTTCGTGCGTTAGTCGTGGTGCTCGAAGTCGGTAACTTTATAGCCGCCGCTCGTCAGTTGCACCACTCAGAATGCCACATGTTTTGGGCGCGTTGCAGTTGATAGCGCATAGCAATTGCATTCACACCACTCATGAAACCGCGCAGTTGCTCCCGTACGCGTCGAACCCTCCGTTCGCAAGGCCATCGAAAGTGCGCTGCTTCAAGGGGAAACCCTGTCGCCCGTCACCTTGACGCATGGGCGCTTGAGGATTCTCTGCGTCTCGAAGATTTCCTCATCGACGCCGCGTTGGCATACGCCGACTTCGATCTTCCGCAAGGTGCGGCCACGGCGATCCGCAGGAAGTTTCGAGTTCGAAGGGCTTTCCGACCCGGCTGACGCCGGGTTCTTTTTGTCCGGACTGCGATCAGTGCTGCCGTGCAACGTTGACACTGGGGAGTGCGGTACCGCGCTCATCACTGGTAAAGATCACCCGGGCGCCCGATGGCGGCTTGCCGGCGCACGCAGCCTTGACCAAGGCGCACCGTGCAGGATGACATCGACATCGTGGCGCAGCCATCCCCAGCTTTGAGGATGGACGGCGTAGCGTCGATCCATGTAGGCTGCGGCCTGCCCTGCGCAGATCCGCAGGTCACAACACAAATTCAAGCCGGAGGGGCCATGGCCGTATTGGATGTACCCGGCCTCGTGCGGGCGATGCAGGCCGCAAAAAATGGAGTGGTGCTTGGCATGGTGTTGATCGCGTTTGCAGGGTGTGCGCTGCGCAGTCTCCCAGCGCCAACGTCTGCTCCGCCCTCGCCCGCGGTACCAGCGGCCGTCGCTCCGCCCCCGCCTCCATCCGTTCCGTCGCCGGCACCTGCGGCCGTGGCGCCGATCTACCCGTCCATCGTCGGAAGCGCCCTTCGAAACCGGACAACCGATAGTGCCAATACTGGTGGAGGTCCTGTTTGGAACCAACCGGATTCCGCTCGCCCCTCTTCAAGCAAACCGCAGCGCTACGGCACCGCGCGCGGGCCCCTGCTCTACGGTCTGGCGCAGGTGAGCGTTCCGCCCAACAGGAATCCGGGTGAAATCCCCACACCCGCTGGCACCGAGGAATACGAACTGCCTGCCAACCCGATGAAGCACTTCGTGCTGATGAGCGCGGATCAGGTGCCGGTGAGCGAAATCACGCGGATCACGGCGCGCTTTTCTACCGGCAAGTCAAGCAAGCGGATCGGGCTGGTTTTCGTACATGGCTACAACGTGGGTTTCCAAGCCGCTGCATATCGTGCGGCGCAAATGTCGTTGGACATGCGATTGAAGAGCATGCCGGTATTTTTCAGCTGGGCTTCAAAGGCAGGTACTGCCGCTTACTGGAAAGACGAGAACACGGCCCTGCAGAGCGTGCCGGACTTCAAGAAATTCCTGGGCACGTACCTGAAGGAGTCAAAGGTTGATCAGGTCGTGATCATCGCGCACAGCATGGGTTCGCGCATCGTCGCCTCGGCACTCATCGAGATGGGCCATGCCCACCCTGCCTTAGCGCGAAAGTTGCTCCATGTGGTGCTGGCCGCCTGACCTGGATGCGATCGTCTTCACCGAGCAGGTCATGCCGGTCCTTGCAAGCCTGCAAATTCCGATGACCGTGTACGCCTCATCCGAAGACAAGGCTCTGCGAACTTCTGTCCAGCTTCATGGGTTCGCGCGGGTCGGCTCCGCCGGCAAAGAGATCGTTGTCGGGGAAGGTGTCGAAACCAGTGCGCTGGTCGACGGCGGTCAGAGAGCCTCGCAGCGCTACAAGCTCACGCCACGGCCGAACGGACTTGCTCCGCGCTACTGGGAGATGGCGCGTTAGGGGCCGCCTTAGGTTGGGTCCACGGACAGTCGGCTGATGCGGCCGCAGGGCGAAGAACTATTTCAACGACGGTATCGGTTCGATCGAGCGGCCGAGCGGCGGCTGGCCCGGACCATACGAACCGAGCGGTTGCAGCTAGGCCGACCTGCCATCGCCTGCGGGAAGCGTCCGGAAGAGAGCGTCGAGGTCCCTTTCAATGAGGTTGGTGACTCCGCGCATCACCGATGTTTCCCCGTCGAAGCCACCGGTCCATTTCCTTCTTGAGACCTGGGGCAATCGCGCCGTCACTCAGCACGGTGGTCCGGTCCGGTCCGGCGCTGCGGCCGCGCTTCGGCTTTGCACGGGCTCCCACGCCAACGTGCGCAGGAAACTTCCGGCAGCTTGGAGTTCGCTCTGCGCAAGCTGTACGTTCAGAAAGGGGATGAGGTCGGTGGCTCCCCTGAGTGCGCTTTTGCGCCGCAAAGACACGCGGTACATGTAGGCCGCTCTTTGGACTACACACCTTCGATGGTGGCACGATGCGCTGCAATATGGCGGAGCGAGCATTTCATCAAGCACTCGGACGCAGCCGCCGGTTGGAATTGCCAGATCTCCAGCTCGCGCCCGTCCGTGATGAGAAAAAAGGGCGCGCCGATGGCGTGTGCGTCCGCTTCGTCTGGCTGAGCGCGTGCTCAAACCCGTCCAGTAAGGAATCTCTTATCCCGAAATCAAAAGCGTCGACGGTCGATGCGAAGTCGCGCTGAGACGACCTGAAACGCCGGATACACGTACCGCCTTGATAAGTCACCCGGCAAAGACCAGCATGGTCCCGATGAAACAGCCAATCAAACTCACCGTGAGCGAGCCGACGCCAGGCTCGTATGTCTGGACCCTGCTCGAGACCGACGCCGACGGGGCGAGCCCGCTGGTGCTGCGCAAGGCCGAGGATGCAGCAGAGTCCTATGAAGTGGCCTTGGCCAGCGGGCAACGCGCGCTCGCCTCCGCGCTTCGTGTGCGCACCGCATCGGGCGCGCCGATCAACCACTGAGCACCGTGGACGAGGCCGCGCAACCTTTGCACGGCCTCCGCTACAACGAGATGGCGCCGCGGCGATACGGCCGCCGGCTGTCGGCGGCCGACTAGCCGCAATGCGTCGCGCTGAGCCCGTTCACCTCGGACAGCCGTCGACGGCCAGCACCGACGAGCAATTTCTGAAGGGAATGCGGCCGATGCTGCGCATGAAGAAATGACTTCAGGTGAAACTCGGGCGCTGGGCGCCGGGATCAACCTCCTGTCGCGCGGCGCGCCGCGCGTGCGCAAGCAGGCAGGCAGGCAGCGATTGAAGCGCTCCGCTGCAGCCGATCCGGCCCGCAGGCGGTCCACGGGACAACGGACCCATTGTTCGAAAAAAGCGCACATAGACCGCTGAATCGGGTTGTTTACGTGAGCTCGGGAGGCTGGTAACTTGCGAGCATTCATACCTACCCACCGTCAATGGAAACGCCATGTCCTTTCGATTTCACGCCGGCCTGAGTTCCATCATCCTCTTGAGCCTGGCGGGAATGATCTGTTCCGAGGCCTACGCGCAGGCGCCGGCGAAACCACTCAAGCCGGTCACGATCGCCGTCGGCACGCAGGTCCTCAACGTGACCTATCCGTGGCTGACCTTGCCGATCTCGCTGGGCTACTGGCGCGACGATGGCTACGACGTCAAGGTGATCACCGTGGGCGGGTCGCTCCAGGGCATCCAGCAGATGGTTGGAGGTGGCGTGGATTTCGCGCAGCTCAATTCAACCGGACTGATTCAGGCCAACACCGAAAACAACGTCGCGGTGCGCGGGCTGATGGCGACCGGCGTGATCGACTGGGGGGTGGGCGTCATGCAGGACGGCGCCATCAAGTCGGTGGCCGACCTGAAGGGCAAGAAGATCGGCATTTTCAGCCTGGGCACCGGTGGCGTGCCCTTGCTCAAAGGCTACCTGCGTTCCAACGGCATCAACCCCGACACCGACGTTCAGATCATCGCCACGGGCGCCGGCGCGCCGGCGCTCGAAGCGCTGAGAACCGATCGCGTGCAGGCTTTGATGTTCTGGGGTTCCGCGTTGGCCGGTTTCGAGAATGCGGGCACCAAACTGCGGGTCCTGTTCGACCCTGCCTGGCGCGCCTTGCCCGACTTCACCTTCGGCACGCTCCAGAAGACGATCGATGCCGACCCGGCGATGGTGGAGGCCATCTCGCGCGGTGCGGCCAAGGCAACGCTGTTCGCGACGACCAACCCGATGTGCGCGCTCAAGCTGCACTGGAAGAATTTCCCCAGCACCAAGCCCACCGGCGCCGACGAAGCCACGCTGGTCGCCAACGACATGCGGCTGCTCGAAGCGCAGTTGCAGGCGATGAAAGGCGCCTTCGAACTGAACGGCGGCAAGCTGATCGGTGCGATGGACCCGGCTTCGTACGGGCGCATGGAAGACTTCATGCTGAAGGACGGCACGATCAAGCGCACGGTCCCTCCGGAAACACTGCTGATCGCCAGGCCCGGCTTCGTCGAGGCCATCAACCGTTTCGATCACAACGCAGTCGTCGAAGCCGCCAAAGCCTGCAAGGGCCTATGACGCCCGCGGCGTTCATCGCCGGCCTGCCGAAGGCGGAGCTGCACATGCACATCGAAGGCTCCATCGAGCCGCCGTTGTTCATCGAACTCGCGCGCCGCAACGGCGTGAAGATCGCTTGGGCGACCGAGGCCGAACTTCGCGAGGCCTATCGCTTTCGAAACCTGCAGTCCTTTCTGGACCTGTACTACGACGGCTGTCGCGTATTGCTGCATCCCCGCGACTTTTACGACGTGACCCGGCAGTACCTCGCCCGTGCGCACGAGGACAAGGTCCTGCACGCCGAACTCTTTCTCGGACCGCAGGGTCACACGGCGCGCGGCGTACCGCTCGCGGCCATGCTGGAAGGCGTGTTCTCCGCCATGGACGACGCCCTCGGTGAAGACGGCATCACCAGCGGGCTGATCCTGCTTGCCCAGCGCCATCGCAGCCAGGCAGAGGCGCTGGACCTGCTCGATTCGGCGATGCCCTGGGCCGACCGATTGCTCGGTTTCGGCCTTGGCGGAGCCGAGGTCGGCAATCCCCCTTCGAAGTTCGTCGAGTTCTTTCGGCGCTGCCGCGAGCGCGGCTTCAAGGTCGTGGCGCACGCCGGCGAGGAAGGCCCGGCGAGTTACGTGCGCGAGGCTGTCGAGTTGCTGCAGGTCCAGCGCATCGACCATGGCAACGCCAGCCTGGACGATCCCGCATTGATGGCGTTGCTGGCATCCGAACAGATCCCGCTGACGGTGTGTCCGCTGTCCAACCTCAAGCTCAACATCGTCTCCTCGCTCGAGACGCATCCATTGAAGCGGCTGATGGACGCCGGCCTGTGCGTGACGGTCAATTCCGACGACCCTTCGTTCTTCGGCGGGTACATCAACGACAACTTCGCCGCCTGCCAGCACGCGCTCGGACTGAGCCGCCATGAGGTTGTGTCACTGGCCCGCAACAGCGTTGTCGCCTCCTTCATGCCGCCCGAGGCAAGCAAGACAGCGCTCGCGGCGATCGAAGCCTACGACCGTAACGCGGAAGCCTGGACCACAACGTGATGATTTCTGCGGTCTCGCTGCGCTACTTTGCCGAGGTGGTACGGGCTGGTTCCATCCGCGGTGCTTCGGAGCGCCTGCACGTGGCCGCTTCCGCCATCAGCCGGCAGATGGCCATGCTGGAAGAGCAGCTGGGCGCCCCGCTGCTCGAACGCGGCCGGGGACGCACGGCGCTGCGGCTGACGGCGGCGGGCGAGCTGATGGTGCGGCACGTGAACCATCTGGAGCGCGAGTCCGACCGTGTGCGTTCGGAAATCGAGGCCCTCAAGGGGTTGCGAAAAGGCCACATCCGCTTCGGTATCCCGGAGACCTTCGTGCGCGAGGTGATTCCGCAGTTCCTGCAGCGTTTCAACGCGCGTTACCCCGGCGTCACCTACCAGGTCGAAGTGGCCGCCTCGACCAGGCTGGTCAAACTGGTCGGCCGCGATGAGCTGGACGTGGCTGTCACCTTCAATCCCCTGCCATCGCTGCGCGTGAAGCACGTCTACGAACGGCTGCTCAAGACATGCGTCCTGCTCTCGACCGACCATCCCCTGGCGCAACGGCCGTGGCTGAAGCTGTCGGACCTCGCGGCCTACGGCCTGGCGATGCCCGACCACACCATGAGCGCCATGCAGGTCTACGACGACATGTTCGCCAGCGCCCGCATACAGCCCCGCAAGGTGTTGGTCACCAACTCCTACGAGCTGATGCGCTCCGTCGCCGAGACGGGCATGGCCATTGCGCTGGTCAATACCCGCCCGGGTGACAGCGCGACCACAAAAGACTATCGCTATGTGCCCATCAAGGATGCGCGCGTCAAGCCGCAACGCCTGACGATCTGCACTTTCGAGGCACACAATCCGAGTCCCATCGCGGCCGTATTCATCGAAGCGCTCACGAAAGACTTCGAACTCCTGGAGCACACATGAACATGCCGCTGACGTCTGCGCAGGCCGAACCGCCGGCATTCAGCTTCGACCGGGTCCAGAAGGTCTTTCGTTCCAAGGATGGCGCGGATGTCATCGCGTTGCGCGACGTCAAGTTTGCCGTGCGCCAGGGCGAGTTCGTCACCGTCGTCGGTCCCAGCGGCTGCGGCAAGAGCACGCTGCTTCGCATACTCGCCGGGCTCGCGCGCGCCAGCGACGGGCAGGTTGCGCTCGGTGGAAAGCCGGTCACCGGCCCGAGCCGCGACATCGGCGTGGTGTTCCAGTCGCCCGTGCTGCTGCCCTGGCGCAATGTGCTGCAAAACGTGCTGGTGCCGGCGCAGATCCAGGGCCGCGACCTGAAAGTCGCGACCCAGCGGGCCATGCACTACCTCGAGCTGGTGGGACTGGAGAAGTTCGCAACCAAATACCCCAGCGAACTTTCGGGCGGCATGCAGCAGCGCGTGGGCATCGCCCGTGCCTTTGTCAACGATCCGATGCTGCTGCTGATGGACGAGCCCTTCGGCGCGCTCGACGCCATGACGAGGGAGACCATGAACCTCGAACTGCTGAAACTGAAGGAGCGCACCGGCGCCACCATCATGCTGGTGACCCACAGCATTCCGGAGGCAGTCTTTCTCGGCGATCGGGTGGTCGTGATGTCGCCGCGTCCCGGGCGCGTGACACAGATCGTGGAGGTCGATCTGCCCGCCCCGCGATCGCTGGAGATGATCAACACGGACCGCTTCGGCACTTATGTGTCAGGCATTCGTGCCAATCTGAATGCGGCCGGAGGGATCGACTGATGACCAGCGCAATCTCGAATGCCACGGCGATATCCGAAGCACCGCAGGCCGGGCCTTCCTACCCGTCGGCTGCGGCCATCGAGGGCGGGCTGAGCCCGGGCCGGCGCCGCGCCTTGATGCTGGCTTTTTTCCTGCTGGTGATGGCGGTGTGGCACTTCGCGGTCGTGCTGCTGCAGGTGTCGCCGCTGATCTTTCCCGGCCCGATGGCCGTGGCGCGCGCATTGGTCGAAAGCGTCCAATCGGGCGAGCTCGCCAAGCATGTCGGAATCACCCTGTACGAAATCCTGGCGGGCTTCGCGTTCGGCGCCGTTTTCGGACTCGTTCTCGGCGCCTTGATCGGCCAGAGCAATCTGCTGGAAGCCGTGCTTTATCCCTACGTGGTCGCCTTTCAGACCGTTCCCAAGGTCGCCGTCGCGCCGCTGTTCGTGTTGTGGTTCGGCTTCGACACCACCTCCAAGGTCGTGATCACCGCGACCATCGTTTTCTTTCCGGTCCTGGCGAACACGATCGTCGGGCTGAAATCCGCACCGCGGGACCAGATCGAGCTCATGAAAGCCTTCACCGCATCGCCGTGGCACGTGTTCCGGATGGTCCGGCTGCCGCACGCCTTGCCCTACGTGTTCGCGGGCCTGGACATCGGCATCGTGCTGGCGGTGATCGGTGCCATCGTCGGTGAATTCGTCGGCGCGCAGGCCGGTCTCGGGTACCTCATCCTGCAGCGCAACTTCTCGATGGATGCGGCCGGCATGTTCGCCATCCTCGTTGTCCTGTCGCTCATCGGCCTGGCGCTGCACAGCGTGATGAAGTTCATTGCCCGGCGTGTCATCTTCTGGACCGACACCGTCACCGATCTGTCCCGCGGTGCCTGAACGCCGCACGCCTTCACCCCGAGCAACGTCCCTCAACTTCAAGGAGACCCAAATGTCCCACATCGATCAAAGCGTTGCCGCTCCGCGACGCGCCTCAGCCACGGAAATGCCTGTCCTCGATCTGGGTGACTGGCTTGCCGGCGGATCCATCGCACCGCTGGCGGCGCAGTTCAAGGCGGCCTGCACGAACACCGGCTTCCTGTACATCAAGAACCATGGCGTTCCGCGCGCCGTCGTGGATGGGGTGTTCGATGCGACCCGGCGGTATTTCAGTCTGCCGCCCGATGAACGACTCAAGGACAAGATCGACGAGCGCTTTCGGCGCGGCTTCATGCCCTACGGCGTCACGCAGCACCCGGGGCACAAGCCGGATCTGAAAGAGAGCTACGAGTTGTCGATCGATTTGCCGCTGACGGACCCCGACGTGCAAGCCGGCTTGCCTTTGCACGGCCCCAACCGGTGGCCGGCCGACAAGCCGTGGCTGCAGGAAGCGGCAGACGCGTACTTCGCGCACACGCTGGCCCTTGGCAAGCAACTGCTGCGCATCTTTGCGACCGCGCTCGAGCAGCCGGAGGACTTCTTTCTGCAGTGGTGCCAGAAGCCCATGGTGCAGTCGCGCCTGTTTCACTATCCGCCGCAGTCGAGCCCCACGTCGCTCGAGCTCGGTGCAGCCGCGCACACCGACTACGGCATGCTCACCATCCTCGCGCAGGACCCGATCGGCGGACTGGAGCTGCGCACCCGCACTGGGGAATGGGTCGCGGCGCCCTACATCGAAGACACCCTGGTCATCAACCTGGGCGACATGGTCAAAGTCTGGACCAACGACACCTATGTGTCGAATGCGCACAGGGTCGCCAATCGCACCGGCCTCGAGCGCTTTTCGATCCCGACGTTTTTCAACCTGGACTATCACACGCCTGTGGCTTGCCTGCCGAACTTCTGCACGGCGGACGCCGCGCCAAAGCACGCCCCGGTGAAGTCCGGAGACTATCTGGTCAAGCGATTCTCCGAAGTGCAGAAGTACAAAACGCCGGCGGAGTTGCAGGCCGCATGAGCCGGTATCCGGGCCCCGGCATCAGTCCGCTCACCTCACCGACATGACACAGCGGCCCGGCTTGGCCTCGCTTGGCTTGGCTTTGCCGCCGATGGTCGAGGCTCGAAATCGTGTGCACTCTGACTTCATCGTATGTAGTTATCCGTGGCTACGCGGTTCGTGTGTGCCGCTTCTGGCGGTGGCGTCGGCCCATCG
The DNA here is from genome assembly GCA_028292285.1 of Variovorax sp. Classification (GTDB taxonomy): domain Bacteria; phylum Pseudomonadota; class Gammaproteobacteria; order Burkholderiales; family Burkholderiaceae_C; genus Variovorax. The sequence goes on from JAQGMP010000233.1 coordinate 10,011, forward strand.
CAGTTTGCAGCCTCTACGTCACAGGCCCGGGTAGTGCCCGGCCGCGATGTCGTCCAACAGGCCCGGGCCACGCGGATTCCAACCCAGCAGTTCACGCGTCAAGGCACTCGACGCCGGGACGTCGACGCCGAAGAACATGCCGAGCCAATCAAAATGCGCCGCGGCGCGCTCGGCCGAAATGCTTGCCACTGGAAGGCCGAGTGACTTGCCGATCGCGCTGGCGATCTCGCGCGTCGCAATGCCCTCTTCGGCAACAGCGTGCAGCACGGCACCCGAGGCGGCCTTGTCGACCGCCAGTTGCACCAGCTTGCCCGCATCCGATCGGTGAACCGCCGGCCACCGGTTGAGTCCGTCGCCGATATAGGCCGAGACGCCCTTCGCGCGCGCGGTCCGGGCCAGCGTGGCGACGAAGCCGTGGTCGCCGCCCGAGCCGTGCACGGTCGGGGCGAAGCGCACGACCATGGCGCGGATGCCGCGTGCTGCCAGTTCGAGCGTATAGGCCGCATTGGCCACGCGCGGATGGGCGGTGGGGTTAGGCATGTCGCGTTCGGTGCCGACCGCGCCGCCTGTCACCAAGCCCAGGGTGCCGGAGGCGATGAGCAGCGGACCGCCTGAACCTTCGAGGACCTGGGCGAATGCCTCGATGGCCGCGCGGTCTGTCCGGGCCGCAGCGCCCATCTGCGAGAAGTCGTGGTTGTAGCCCAGATGGACCACGCCCTCTGCGTGTTCGGCCGCAGCACGCAAGCCGTCCACGTCGTCCAGGCTGCCGCGCACGGCCTCGGCGCCGAGTTGCGCAATCCTGGCGGCGGCCTCGTCCGTTCGGGCCAGTCCAAAGACATGGTGCCCGGCGGCAATGAGTTCGGTGATGCTGGCCGAGCCGATCCAGCCCGACGCGCCAGTGACAAGAATTTTCATGGGGACCTCTTCACACGGTTGATGTCATTCAGTGCCATCAGTATAGGCCTATGATGTCACTGTGTGTCAACACTGAGGAAGTTGTATGGGTCGATGGGAACCGGATGCCGCAGGTCGGTTTCGTGCCGCAGCGATGGCGTTGTTCGTCGAACATGGCTACGACGAGACGACCGTTGCCGACATTGCCGAACGCGCCGGGCTGACGGCCCGAACGTTCTTTCGCTACTTCGCCGACTAGCGTGAGGTCCTCTTCAACGGGTCCGAGCGGCTGCAACAGGCGATGGTCGATGCGCTCGTCGGTGCACCCGCCAGCGCGACAGCCATCGGCGCCATCGCCGCAGCGCTGGACGCATCGACCGTGTTCCTGGGTGACAACCGTGCATTCGCGCGCCAGCGCAGCGCGGTCATCGCGGGCACGGCCGAGTTGCACGAGCGCGAGCTGATCAAACTCGCGACGCTGTCCGCCGCGCTCGCCAAGGGACTGCGCGGCCGCGGCATCCCCGAGCCGGATGCCAGCCTTGCAGCCGAGGCGGGCATCGCCGTCTTTCGGGTCGCCTTCGCACTCTGGGTCGGCAAATCCGAGCGGCGCAGCCTGAGCGAGATCATGCGCACGTCATTGGGTCGATTGAAGGTCCTTGCTGGGGGCAAGTGATCCCCGATGCCGGCGAGTGACGCTGCAGCGGGCAATCCGCTTCGGCGAGACAATCGAGTGCCTGGCTATCGTCTCCGGCCCGGACCGAGGTTCCTTCCCGCATGTCTTCTTCGCCTTCATCCGCTTCCTCCACCGCGCCCGCGTTCTCCCTCCGCAAGATTGCCGTACCGGCCTTC
>JAQGMP010000274.1 GCA_028292285.1 Variovorax sp.
GCCTCGCGGAAGCTCTCGATCCATTTCTGCCTGTTCACCGCCAGTACCGACGCCCTGATCTGAGATCGCCCGATGTGGAGGGTGACAAGCGGCCCAATGATCGAGGCTACCAGGGCAGTCACCGCGCTGACAAGACCGACGACAACGGGATCGATCATTGTGGCGCCCCATGAATTCAAGAGATGCGCATTCTACGAACCGAGGGCTTGCCGTGGCTCTGACGCAGGGTCTCGACGCTCTTCAAAACAGCCGCTGGCACTGGACGGCAAACCTGAAACGGCGACTCCATCCCATTGCGAGCCCTGAGACGCGGGCAGCCCTTGCCATGCCCTCGATCTCCGGCGCCACAGGCTTCAGGTATCTCGCACTTCCAAAGCAAGCTGCGGCAGCCGTGTCGGTGTTCACTGGTATCCAATGACAGGTATGTCAAATGCTTTTAGCGTGGAGCGGAGCGGGGCACCCAGCTCGCCACGCGCGATACAGCCAGGTGGCGGTTCAAGAAGCTAAGGCTGCACGAATGAGATGCTATACGTCCGACGACTCTGTGAAGCGATTGCAGCTGTTCAGGTTCGCGTTTGCAATGCCCGCTTTGTAGCCGGACGCAGTCGTCTGCCCCCGTTCATCCCTTATCGGCTGTACCGGATTGCCTCGATCACCAGCTGCATCGCGCGGGACGAGTTGCGGTGGCTCGGGTAGTAGGCATGCAGTGCAGGAAAACTCGGACAGCAGTCGTCCATCACTTGCCGCAGCCGGCCGGCGGCGACGTGCGGCTGCGTCAGCTCCGCAGGAAGGAAAGCAAGACCATGGCCACTCAAGGCCGCATGGAGCATCTGGTACGCGCCGCTGAAGGTCAGCTGGCCCGTGACCCGGACAGGGACCGCCTTGCCTGCGTCGATCAACTCCCACGCATAAATGCGGCCGCTGCTCGACAGCCTCAGGCTGATGCAGTTATGGCGTGAGAGGTCCTGCACTGTCACGGGCTCGCGGTGCGTTTCGAAGTAGCGGGGCGCACCGACAACCGTCATGCGGCATTCCTCCGTTAAGCGGACGGCCACCATGTCCTGCTGCACCTGGTCGCCATAGCGCACGCCGATGTCGAAGCGCTCGGCGGCGATGTCCACCATGCGGTACTCGGAATTGATCTCGATCCGCACCTCCGGATACTGCTCCAGCACAGGCGCCAGACGTGGCCACAGCACACTGTCGACCACATGGTCGATTGCGGTGATGCGGATCGTTCCGACCGCTTTCTCCCCAAGCTCGGCGACCGCCGCGATTTCCGCATCGATCTCCTGCAGCCGTGGCCCTACCGACTGCATCAGCCGTTCACCGGCGTCTGTCGGCGAGACGCTGCGCGTCGTACGGATGAGCAACCGCACACCCAGGCGTGCCTCCAGCGCCCGGATCGTGTGGCTCAGTGCCGACTGCGAGATGCCGAGCCTGGCCGCTGCCCGGGTGAAGCTGCGCTCCTGCGCCACGGCGAGAAAGGCCAGCATGTCGTTGATGTTGTCGCGTGGCATGCGCCTCCGGAAGGGTTCGGTGCCTGAATTCTAGGCGGCGCATCCACAGGGCCAGCACGCTGGCGGCGGCGAGCAGGACCGCACTCAGCGCGAAGGTCGCCGGGTAGCCGCTGCGGTCGAGCAGGATGCCGCCCAGCGTGGCGCCGAGCGTGATCGCCAGTTGCACGATGGCGACCATCAGCCCGCCGCCGGCCTCGGCGTCGTGCGGCAGTGTCCGCGCCAGCCACGTCCACCAGCCGACCGGCGCAGCCGTCGCGACCAGTCCCCATGCGGCGAGCAGGAAGGTGGTCACGTCCAGGGAGGCGCCGAAGAGTGCAAGCGCCACACTGATGACCACCATCACTGCGGGAATGACCGCCAGGGTCGTCAACAGGCCCTCACCCAGGAAGCGCCCGATCAACGCTGTCCCGGCGAAACCGGAGACGCCTAGGACGAGGAGCAAGACGGACAAGGTGGCCGGCGACACGTGGGTGACCGTCTCCAGGAAAGGCCGCAGGTAGGTGAACAACGCGAACTGCCCCATGAAAAAGAGGCTGACCGCGGCGAGTCCCAAGGCCACCGGAGGTTGCTTGAGGAGACCGAACGGGTTGACGGAACGCGCTTCGACAGCGGGCGGCATGCGCGGCAGGCTGACCAGCTTCCAGCAAAACGCGATGGCAGCCACGGGAACGATGGCAAAGAAAGCCCAGCGCCAGCCCACCAGGCTGCCCAGAAAACTTCCCAGCGGCGCGGCGATGACGGTGGCCAACGCATTGCCGCCGTTCACGATTGCCAGTGCGCGCGGGACGTCGTGCTCCGGGACAAGCCGCATGGCGGTGGCCGCCGACATCGACCAGAAGCCCCCGATCGCCACGCCGATGAAGGCGCGGCCGACCATGAAGACCGGGCAGTTCGGCGCGAAGGCTGCGATCGTGCCGGAGACGATCATCAGCAGCGTCAGGCCGAGAAGCAGGACCTTGCGGTCGAGGCGGCCGGCGAGCGATGCGATGGAAAGGCTGGTGAGCAAGGCAAACAAGCCGGAGACGGCGATCGACTGCCCGGCCTGCCCTTCGCTGATGTGCAGGTCGGTGGCGATGGGCGTCAGCAGGCTGACCGGCATGAACTCGGAAGCCACCAGGGCGAACGCGCCGAGGGAAAGCGCGACGACGGCGCCCCAGGATGCCGTGCGCTGGGGCTGCGCTTCAGTGAAAGAGGGATTCGGATTCATCCGATCAATGTAGGTCCGCCAGAGCCGCTCGCGAGGGCCAAGCCGCGCATGGCTCTATGTATGGGGCTCATCAATCGCAAGGGCCGCGAACGCATTCATGAACCTGTCGCATAAACCCTAGTGGCCCGCGCCGGCTAGTCACCACGCCCGCCTGCAACTAAGGTTCACACATGGAAAACTCTCGTACCTCCAACCGCCTGTTGGCGACGGCGCTGTGCATTGCCTGCGCTCAGGCTGGCGCCCAGGAAATCACCCGCGCGGGCAGCCAGGCCTCGGCGGTCGGCCCGGCCGAATTCTTCACTGGCCGAGTTCGTGTGGACCCGGTCTGGCCTGCCGACACGAACATCAACACATCCGGCGCATGGGTGACTTTCGAGCCGGGTGCCCGCTCGGCCTGGCACACGCACCCGGCCGGCCAGCGGCTGGTCGTCCAGTCCGGCGTTGGGGTCACGCAGGAATGGGGCAAGTCCGTGCAGGTCATCCGTCCCGGCGACGTTGTGTGGTGCCCGCCGGGCGTCAAGCACTGGCATGGCGCCGCACCGACCACCGCGATGATCCACCTCGCGGTCACCGGCACGCTGGACGGCAAGAACGTGAACTGGATGGAGAAGGTGAGCGATGAGCAGTACAACGCGCGCTGACAAGCTCAGGAACCTCGGCCTGGGGTTGGCCGCTGCGACGCTGCTGGCGCTGGAGCCGACCGTCGCCTCGGCGCACTCGCTGTCGCGCACGCAGCAGGCGATCGCGCCCATCGCCGCGGCCACGGCTGTCGGCGACATGCCACAGCTCCATGCGGCGCTGAACCGTGGACTGGACGCCGGCCTGACGGTGAGCGACGCCAAAGAGGTGCTGGTGCAGCTGTACGCCTATGCCGGCTTCCCGCGCAGCCTGAACGCCCTGGGCGAACTGATGAAGGTGCTGGATGCACGCAAGCAGCGCGGTGTCCAGGATGCGCCCGGCCGCGAACCGGTGACGACGATCCCCACCGGCGAGGCGCTGCTCGCGCTCGGCACGGCCAACCAGACGAAGCTCTCGGGTGCGCCGGTGCGCGGTCCCCTGTTCGAGTTCTCGCCGGAGGTGGACGAGTACCTCAAGACGCACCTGTTCGGCGACATCTTCGCGCGAGACAACCTAGACTGGCAAAGCCGCGAACTGGCCACGGTCAGCGCACTGGCCGCGATGTCGGGCGTCGAGTCCCAGTTGCAGTCGCATGTGCGCATCAGCCTCAACGTGGGGCTCACCGGCGCGCAGTTGCGCCAGCTGGCGATGGCGCTGGCCGAAGGCGGGCAGCCCGAAGCGGCGCGACGCGCGCAAGCCGCGATTCAACAGGTCCTGCCGGACCCCAAAGTGGAGAGATGAACATGGACAACGATCACACCGGGCTTCCAGTAACACGACGCGATGTGCTGATGGCGGGCGCAGCAACGGCCGCGGCCGCGGCTGCGCCACGGGTCACAGCCCAGACCGCGGCCGCGCCAGGCGAGACGCCGACCCTGGCCAAAGTGTCCCTGAACGTGAACGGACGCGTGCATGAGCTCGAACTCGACACCCGCACCAGCTTGCTCGATGCGTTGCGCGAGCACCTGCACCTGACCGGGACCAAGAAGGGCTGCGACCAGGGCCAGTGCGGCGCGTGCACCGTGCTGGTGGACGGTCGCCGCACGGTCTCTTGCCTGACCCTGGCGGTGATGAACCCTGGTGCCAAGGTCACGACGATCGAAGGGCTTGGCACGGCGCAGCGCTTGCACCCTATGCAAGCCGCCTTCATCAAGCACGACGGTTTCCAGTGCGGCTACTGCACCCCCGGGCAGATCTGCTCTGCCGTCGGCGTACTCGATGAAATCCGGCGCGGCGTTCCCAGTCACGCGACGGCGGACCTCAACGCCCGGCCGCTGCTCTCGGGGGTCGAACTGCGGGAGCGCATGAGCGGCAACCTCTGCCGCTGCGGCGCTTACTCCAACATCGTCGAGGCGATCTCGGAAGTCGCGGGAGTGAATGCCGGTGTCAGGGCTGGAGTGAAGGCATGAAGCCCTTTACCTTTGAGCGCGCCACGACTCCCGCTCAGGCGGCTGCCGCCGTAGCGGCACGCCCCGACGCGAAGTTCGTGGCCGGCGGCACCAACCTGCTGGACCTGATGAAGCTGCAGATCGAGGTACCGGCGCACCTGATCGATGTGAACGGCATCGGCCTGGACCGCATCGAGCGCACAGCGGAGGGTGGCCTGCGGGTCGGCGCGCTGGTGCGCAACACGGATCTGGCGGCCGACCGCGTGGTGAGGCGCGACTATGGCGTGCTGTCGCGCGCACTGCTGGCCGGTGCTTCGGGCCAGTTGCGCAACATGGCGACCACCGCCGGCAACCTGCTGCAACGCACACGGTGCCCCTATTTCTACGACACCAACATGCCGTGCAACAAACGCGTGCCGGGCAGCGGGTGCTCCGCGATCGGCGGCGTCAGCCGCCAGCATGCGGTGGTGGGTTCGAGCGACGCCTGCATCGCGACCCATCCGAGCGACATGGCGGTGGCGCTGCGCGTGCTCGATGCGTCCGTCGAGACGACACGCGCGGACGGCACCCGGCGCGTCATCCCGATGGCCGACTTCCACAAGCTGCCCGGCAACACGCCGCACATCGAGACCGAGCTGCAGCCGGGAGAACTGATCACCGCCGTCACGCTGCCCAAGCCCGCCGGCGGTGTGCAGGTCTACCGCAAGGTGCGCGACCGCGCTTCCTACGCGTTCGCGCTGGTGTCCGTCGCCGCCATCGTCCAGCAGAACGGGACCGGCCGCGTGGCGCTCGGGGGCGTGGCACACAAGCCGTGGCGCGTGGAGGCCGCGGAAGCGGAACTGCCGCGCGGCGCGACCGCCGTCATGCGCCGGCTGCTCGCCGACGCCCGTCCCACACCCGAAAACACGTTCAAGCTGCAGCTGGCCGATCGCACCCTGGCGTCGGTGCTGGCGCAGGCAAGGAGCTGACACCATGAAGTTCGACACACCCGCGACCACCAACCCGATCGACCAGCTGAAGGTGATCGGCAAACCCGTCGATCGCATTGACGGCGTGCGCAAGACGACCGGCACCGCACCCTATGCCTACGAGCGGCACGACGCGTCGCCGAACGCGGCCTACGGCTGGATCGTCGGCTCGGCCATCGCCAAGGGCCGCATCCGCTCCATGGACCTGGGCGCTGCGCGCCGCGCGCCCGGCGTGCTCGCGATCGTGACGGCGCAGGACGCCGGGAACCTGGCCAAGGGCGACTACAACACGGCCAAGCTGCTGGGTGGCCCGCAAATCGATCACTACCACCAGGCCGTAGCGCTCGTGGTGGCCGAGACCTTCGAGCAGGCGCGTGCGGCCGCGCAGCTGCTGCGGATCGACTACGAGCGCAGCGCCGGAACGTTCGATCTGGCGAAGGCGCGCGAGGCCGGCAAGCCGGCTGACTTCTACGGCAGCGCCGGGGACTCCACGGTGGGTGACTTCGCCAGCGCGTTCGCGGCCTCGCCGGTGAAGGTCGATGCCATGTACACCACCCCCGACCAGTCGCACGCCATGATGGAGCCGCACGCCACCACGGCAGCGTGGAACGGTGACCAGCTGACCGTGTGGACCTCCAACCAGATGGTCGACTGGGGCCGCGGCGACCTGGCGAAAACGCTGGGCATCCCCAAGGAGAAAGTGCGCTTGGTCTCGCCTTTCATCGGCGGCGGCTTCGGTGCCAAGCTGTTCCTGCGGGCGGACGCGCTGCTCGCCGCGCTGGGGGCGCGCGCGGCGCAGCGCCCGGTCAAGGTGGCACTTCAGCGGGCGCTGGTGGCGAACAACACCACGCACCGGCCTGCCACCATCCAGCGCGTGCGGCTGGGCGCCACGCCCGACGGGAAGCTCACCGCCATCGGCCACGAAGCCTGGTCGGGTGACCTGCCGGGTGGCTCGCCGGACAGCGCGGTGCAACAGACACGGATGCTGTACGCCGGCCCCAACCGCATGACCGCCACCCGGTTGTCGGCGCTGGACCTGCCCGAGGCCAACGCCATGCGGGCACCCGGCGAGGCCACCGGCCACATGGCGCTCGAGATTGCGATGGACGAGCTGGCGGAACAGCTCACGATGGATCCCGTGGCCCTGCGCATCCTCAACGACACGCAGGTGGTGCCGGACCACACGCCGTCGCCCGGGGGAGACGACCCGCAGAGCAAGAAGGCCGAGCCGGCGCAAAACCAGCAGAAGTCCGCCGGGCAGCCGTTCTCGCAGCGCCAACTGGTGCGCTGCCTGCAGGTGGGAGCGGAGCGCTTCGGCTGGAGCCGGCGCAGTGCCCGACCGGGCCAGGTGAACGATGGCCGGTGGCTGGTGGGGGTGGGCGTGGCCGCCGCATATCGCGCGGCGCCGGTGACGAAGTCCGCCGCCCGCGTGCGGCTGGACGGGCGTGGCGCGGTGACCGTCGAGACCGACATGACCGACGTCGGCACGGGCAGCTACACCATCCTTGCGCAGACGGCCGCCGAGATGATGGGCGTGCTGCTGAACCGTGTGTTCGTTCGACTGGGGGATTCGAATTTCCCCGTGTCGTCCGGCTCGGGCGGCCAATGGGGTGCCGCCAGCTCTACCGCCGGCCTGTATGCCGCGTGCGTCAAATTGCGTGAAGCGGTGGCGCAAAGGCTCGGATTCGATCCCGCGCAGGCGAGCTTCGAGCAAGGCATGGTGCGCGTGGCCGGGCGCAGCGTTCCGCTGGCGCAAGCCGCCGCGTCGGGTGACGTGGTCGCAGAAGACGCGATGGAGTACGGCGACCTGGCCAAGCAGATGCAACAATCGTCCTTCGGTGCGCACTTCGTCGAGGTGGGCGTGGATGCCTTCACCGGTGAAGTGCGGGTGCGCCGCATGCTGGCCGTGTGCGCGGCCGGTCGCATCCTGAACCCCAAGTCGGCACGCAGCCAGGTGATCGGCGCGATGACCATGGGTGTCGGTGGCGCGCTGATGGAAGAGCTGGCGGTCGACAAGCGCTTGGGCTTCTTCGTGAACCACGACCTGGCCGGGTACGAGGTGCCGGTGCATGCCGACATCCCGCACCAGGACGTGATCTTCCTCGACGAGTCGGACCCGACATTGTCGCCTATGAAAGCCAAGGGCGTGGGCGAACTAGGGCTGTGCGGGGTGAGCGCTGCGATTGCAAATGCGGTTTACAACGCCAGTGGCGCCCGCGTGCGGGAGTACCCCATTACGCTGGACAAGGTGTTGGCGGCGCTTCCGCTTCCTGCAGCAGGCTGATGACCATGGGGCAGCCGGTTTGCACCGACTGCCTCATGAGGATTCTGTCCGTTGCCGCGGCGGCCTGTTGCCTCTGCCTGCTGCACGCATATGCCGTACCGCTGGCGGGCGCGGACGCTGCGCGCGCGGATCCACCCGGGGAGGGGCGTATCTGGATGACGGTCGGCGAACGCCGCCTCCCGATCACGCTCGCCGACAACGCGGCCGCGCGCGGGTTCGCGGCGCACTTGCCGCTTACGCTGGACATGCCCGACCTGAACGGCAACGAGAAGCACGCGAAGCTTGCAAAGGCGCTTCCACAAGCGGTAGTCAAGCCCGGAACGATTCACGCGGGTGCCCGCATCCTGGATCGTAGGTGCCCGTGCCAGGTCAGGCGCCGATTGAGCGTTTCAGGGCAACGCCCGCCACTGCATCCACAATCAGCGTCGGCCGCTCGGCGCAGATGCCGGCCCGGCCACGATCGTCTGACCAACCTGTCTCGCAAGGTACTTATCGCGCTGACGAGGCACTGGATGGACCGCATCAGCTTCAACAACGGTGGGTGGATAGAGAAACCGGGCGGCGAAGTCGTCAGCGTCACGACTGCAGTGGGCGGCGAGTTCGACGTGTCGATGCCACCAGGTGGCTGGGCCAGACCCAACCTCAAGAAAGCTGGCGCATGGCGCGCCAAATACACCTCCACTCTCGGCGGCATGCGCGTCAACATGGATCTAAGTGCCGTCGTGATGGAGGACGCGACGCTGACGGTGGCAGGCCGACAACCTAACGTCGTGCGCATCGAGTACCGGGGCTTCAGTCAGCGCTTTGCGAATGTCGGTGCGATTGAAGGTAACCCGTACGGCCCCTACCGAGCCCAAGTGTGGTTCTCACCGGAACTGGGGAGGGTCGTTCGCTTCGAGGTGGCACCACGCGGCGGCTCGAGTGGCGGGGCGTTTCACGTCAGTAAATCGCTGGACCTTGTCGGCATTCGTTGATCGGCCATTCACCGCCTGGACTGGATCGCGATAAGTGAACAGCACGTCGGAACCCCCATACTCCAACTGAAAATGGCAACTTTGCACTGGTCACCCGTACACACGCCGTTCATCACACCATCCTAGGTCAGATTCAATCCGCCGTCCGACAGCAGCACTTCACCGGTCAGGTAATCCGAGGCGACGAGCATTGCAACCGCATGAGCGATGTCGTCCGGACTAGCAGCGCGGCGCATCGGAGAACGCTCGCGCCACAACTCTTGTGCGCCAGTCCATTCGGCAGTCAAAGGGGTATCCACCAAACCAGGCGCTACGGCGTTAACGCGAATGTCGGGCCCCAGTGAAAGTGCAAGCAAGCGGGTCACGTGGTTGAGTGCAGCCTTGCTGGCCGCGTAGGGAATGGATGCGCCTTTGGGACGAACGCCTGCATGTGAGGTGATGTTGACCACGCTACCCGCTCGGCGGGACCGGGCAGCGTCGCGCAAAGCTGACTCGGCCAATGCGACGAGATGAAACGGCGCGACGACATTGACCTCATGGAGTTCGTGCCAGACCGCAGAGGTTGCGGAAGCAAGGTCGCTGTGCGGAATGACTCTGCTGATGCCTGCGTTGTTGACCAGCACGTCCAGTTGACCCCACGCGGCGATTGCCTCGCTAACAAGCCGGACCCTGTCGGCGTCCAACGAAAGATCGGCTTGGACGTAAATGGCCTGCTTTATTTCAGCAGCCATTGCCCGACCTGTCTTCCCAGAACTGCGCGAATGAAGAATCACGGCATAGCCCGCGTGGCTTAGCCTGCGCGCGATAGCCGCGCCGATGCCGGAAGTGGAGCCCCTTACTAACGCGACACGAAGCCCGCTATCAATTGTCGGATTGACATTCATCTGAAAAAACTCGATTTGGTTGCGTTCAGAATCTCCTGCTGCACAGGCGTTGGCGAAAGCGCAGGGAGGCATAAGTTGGGGCTTGCCAACATCATCGATTGATGAAGCCAAAGGCCATGCTGTTGATCGCCTGGGGCAAGCGGGTATCGCCCTGTCGTGCGGGGCTTGATAGAGCGCCGTGTCTGGCGCAAGCCAATCTTGCCTGAAATTCTTGAACATCTATCCGCTCGTCGGAAGGTCAATTCATCCAGCAATTGGCCTGGCCAATAGCCGACCTCTAAATAGCCCCGCCCAAAGAGCATTTTCTGGGATCGCTTCAAGGCTCCATACGGCCGATGCCCAGGTCAGTGTCGTCTCAGGAGGTGGATCGCGCGCAAACCGTCTGAATGCGCGACTGAGCTGTCATATCTTTTTAGTTCGGGGCGTGAAGCCGTTGTCCTGCCAACGCTCGCTGCCCACTCCGTGGTGGACGAAGAAGAGACCGTCCGGATCGTAGCGCGCCTTAACCGCCTCCAGCCGCAGATGATTGGCACCCCAGAATGCGCGGGCCCAGTCGGGTTGGAAGTAGTCGCTCTCCGACACGTAAGCACCGGCGTCAGGGACCAAGCGGCGGATCGGGGCCATAGCGGCGGAAATCGCGCGAGCGTGGCTGCGCGCGGCGGTCGTGTCGAGCTCGTGGCCCGGTACACCGGGGTAGGCCGGGGGCGCGTTGGAGGCGCAGATCATCAGGGCGAAAGCGTCGACCACGGCCGGGTTAGTGGCCGTGTCGCGAGTGGCGTCGAGTGCCCACGCTGGCGCGCCCGCCAAGCCTTTGTTCAGGTGCAGTGCAAATTCCCATTGCCGGCTCGCTTGGTAGAGGGCCTCGGCAAGGGCCGTACCGTCGCCATCTCGCAGCAAGGCGGCCGGCAACCAGGCTGATTGGTAGCCGTTCAGTACCTGGCCTGCGTCCTTCAGGTCGCCGCTCCATGCGATGTTGGATGCGGGTGAGCCGGGTCGCGTATCACGCACCACCACGCCCGGCGGGCGCCAGTGCTCGGGATCCCAAAAGCGACGCGGGTCCAGACCGAATATGAAGGGCGCCACTTGGAAGCGGAAGTCGCCCGGTGCTGCCATAACCGCATCAATGAAGGGCTGCCAAATATTCGAGGCCTCAGCCCGGTTGATGCCCTGAAACAGCATTGCTACCGACAGCACGTTACGAGGCCGGAAGATGATCTGCTCGCCCCAGTGCGGGTCGACCAGGTGGTCACGGCAGTGGGTCACCACCAGCGCCACGAGTCGGCGGTAGGCCGCGTTGGAATTCGCTGCGATGCGCATGTTGACGGTGCCGAAGCCGTCCGGCACCGGATGGGTGCGCAAGGTCAACTCGGTTACCACCCCCAGGCTGCCACCGCCGCCGCCCTTCAGTCCCCAGAACAGCTCGGGATGCTGGCAGCGGTTGACACGACGGATCTGGCCGTCGGCCGTCACCACCTCGGCCTCCAGCAGGTTGCTGGCCGCAGTGCCATGGGCTTTCGAGAAACTGCCGAAGCCGCCGCTCTGGACCAGTCCGGCGATACCCACCGTCAGACAGCCGCCTCCTTGCACATAGCGCCCGCCCCGCGTGGTAACTGCGTCATAGACAGGCCCCCAGACAGCACCGGCGCCGACCGTCACGGCGGGCTGAGGGGCGTCGGAGCAGCCGCTCGCGACGAAATCGTCACGCAGTTCGATCCGGTTCATCGCCCGCGTCCAGATCAACAGTGAATCGGGCGCGTTCGAGGTGCCCTGGTAGCTGTGTCCCCCGCCCTTGACCACGAGCCGCAGGCGCTGTTGGCGCGCGAAATCGACGGCCGCTGCCACGTCCGCTGCCGAGGCGGCGCCGACCGCGTAAGCGCTCGGCTGCGAAGTCCATGCATCGACCCAAGCGAGCGTTTGGGTCAGGCCAACGCTGTCGCCCAGCAACCAGGGATTGCGCAGGGCAGCGAAGAGCGCGTCGCCGCTGGCGGCGGCGTCGGTCCGGCTGGCGATCAGGGGCGATTCAACCTTTACGAGGCGACCGCCGACCGACCGGTCGAGTTCGGACCATCGCGCCCGGTCGGGCCACTCCGGGTCGCCGGGTCGCACGCGCGGGCGGACGTCTGCCACTTCGTCGGCGGTCGCTGCACGCCAAGGTGCAGTGATAAAGGGCGCGGCCGCGGCCGCTTGCAGAAGTTGTCTTCGGTCCATGGAAAAGGTCTTGAAATTGATCGGTCTGCATAGAATCGAGCC
>JAQGMP010000275.1 GCA_028292285.1 Variovorax sp.
TTCTTCGAGGCGGCCGACCTGCCGCAAGACCGGGCGACGCGCGACCGCGTGCTGCTGGCCGTGATGGGCTCGCCCGACGCGCGGCAGATCGATGGGCTCGGCGGCGCGCACCCGTTGACGAGCAAGGTCGGCATCGTGTCGCGCAGCGAAACGCCGGGCGTCGACATCGACTTTCTCTTCGCGCAATTGCAGCCCGACAAGGACACGGTCGACACCACACCCAACTGCGGCAACATGCTGGCCGCCGTCGTGCCCTTCGCGCTGGAGCGTGGCCTGTTCGCGCCGCAGGGCGACACGACGACGCTGCGCGTGCTGACCCTCAACACGCAGATGCAATGCGACATCACCGTGCAGACGCCGGGCGGCCATGTGCGCTACGACGGCGATGCGCGCATCGACGGCGCGCCGGGCACGTCGGCGCCGGTCACCATCAACTTCCTCGACACCGCGGGCTCGGTGTGCAGCAGCCTGCTGCCGACCGGCCGGGCGCGCGACACGGTGGTGCTCGATGGGCTGGGCGCCATCGAAGTGACCTGCATCGACAACGGCATGCCGATGGTGCTGGTGCGCGCCGCCGACCTCGCCCGCACCGCCGGCGAGACCGTGGCCGAACTCAATGCCGACACCGAACTGAAACAGCGCCTCGAAGCCCTGCGCCTGCAGGCCGGCGAGATGATGGGCCTGGGCGATGTGCGCGACAAAAATTACCCCAAGATGTGCCTGGTCGCGGCACCGCGCGCAGGCGGCGCCATCGCCACGCGCTGCTTCATCCCGCACGTGTGCCACGACGCCATCGGCGTGCTCGCGGCCGTCACCGTCGCCACCGCCTGCGTGCTCGAAGGTTCGGTGACCGAAGGCCTCGCCGCCGTGCCCCCGGGCCTGGCGCCGACCGTGTCGGTGGAACATCCCACCGGCGAATTCAGCGTGGAACTCGGACTCGATCCCGCCGATGGCCGAAGCGTCGTGCGCGCGGCACTGCTGCGCACGGCACGTCTGTTGATGCGCGGCGAGGCGATGGTGCCTCGCCCCGTTTGGGAACCCACCGCATGATCATCGATATCCACGGCCACTACACCACCGCGCCCAAGGCGCTGGGAGACTGGCGCGACCGCCAGATCGCGAGCCTGGCGGACGGCGCCACGCCACCGCGCGCTTCCGAACTGCGCATCTCCGACGACGAACTGAGGGAGTCGATCGAGAGCAACCAGCTGAAGAAAATGCGCGAGCGCGGCAGCGATCTCACCGTCTTCTCGCCGCGCGCGAGCTTCATGGCGCACCACATCGGCAACTTCGAGACCAGCGCCACCTGGAGCGCGATCTGCAACGAGCTGTGCCATCGCGTCGCGCAGCTCTTCCCCGAGCACTTCATCGGCGCGGGCATGCTGCCGCAGTCGCCGGGCGTCGATCCGCGCACTTGCATCCTGGAGATCGAACGCTGCGTCAAGGACTACGGCTTCGTCGCCATCAATCTCAATCCCGATCCCTCGGGCGGCCACTGGCGCGAACCGCCGCTGTCGGACCGCCACTGGTATCCGCTGTACGAGAAGATGGTGGAGTACGACCTCCCGGCCATGATCCATGTGAGCACCAGCTGCAACGCCTGCTTCCACACCACCGGGGCGCACTACCTGAACGCGGACACGACCGCCTTCATGCAGTGTTTGACCTCGGACCTGTTCAAGGATTTTCCGGCGCTGAAGTTCGTGATACCACATGGCGGTGGTGCGGTGCCCTATCACTGGGGGCGCTTTCGCGGCCTGGCGCAGGAGCTGAAGAAGCCGCTCTTGACGGAGCATCTGATGCACAACATCTTCTTCGACACCTGCGTCTATCACCAGCCGGGCATCGATCTGCTGACGAAGGTGATTCCGGTGGAGAACGTTCTCTTCGCCTCGGAGATGATCGGCGCGGTGCGGGGCATCGACCCGGAGACCGGGCACTATTTCGACGACACCAGGCGCTACATCGACGCGGCCCCCACGCTGTCGGCGGAAGACCGCTACAAGATTTTCGAAGGCAATGCACGGCGCGTCTATCCGCGGCTCGACGCCGCACTGAAGGCGCGCGGCCCCGGCTATTCAGAGCACCCTGAGCATCTTGGACGAGGAGCGAACCATGACTGAACTCGGCATCGTGCGCCGGCGCATCGAGCGCGCCGACGCGCAAGCGGTGCAACGCCTTTCGCATTTCGGCGTTGCCACGATTCACGAGGCGATGGGCCGCGTCGGCCTGCTCAAGCCGTACATGCGGCCGGCCTTTGGCGGCGCGCGCCTGTGCGGCACGGCCGTGACGGTGTTGCTGCAACCGGGAGACAACTGGATGCTGCACGTCGCCGCCGAGCAACTGCGCGAGGGCGACATCGTCGTCGCGGCCTGCACCACCGACTGCGACGACGGCTTCTTCGGCGATCTGCTGGCGACCTCGTTCCGCGCGCGCGGCGGCAAGGGACTGGTCATCGACGGCGGCGTTCGCGACGTGAAGGATCTCGCGGCGATGAACTTCCCCGTCTTCTCCCGCGCCATCGGCGCGCGCGGCACGGTGAAGGCGACGCTCGGCTCGGTCAACGTGCCGGTCGTCTGCGCGGGCGGACTGGTGAACCCCGGCGACGTCGTGATCGCCGACGACGACGGCGTCGTCATCGTGCCCGCCGCGCTGGCGGCCGCGACCGCCGAAGCGTCGCGCCAGCGCGAAGACAACGAGACCGGCAAGCGCCAGCGCCTGGCCGCCGGCGAACTCGGGCTCGACATGTACGCGATGCGCGAGCCGCTGGCCAGGGCGGGCCTGCGCTACATCGACTGAAGCCGGCTCAGCGCGCGTCCGGCACGCGCCGGGTCTTCATGAAGTCTTCGAAGCTCTCGCCGCGCATCCTGGCGTAGACCTCGAGGTTGCTCATCGTCACGACGCGGGCGAACTTTTCGAGCACGAAGAAGTTCACCCCGTAGCGCACGAAGCCGATCCAGTCGCGCGCGCGAACCAGCGCTTTTTCGTCTTCGCTGAGTTCGGCGCGGCGCATGGCCTCTTCTTCATCGCTCTGGAAGAGCGCCCGCTGCTCGGGCCGCGCGAGCAGCCAGAAGAAGCGGTTCAGCCGCAGCGTACGCAGGCTGGTCTTGAGATCGAAAGGGTAGGTGCCGCCGATCGCCTCGACGCCTTCGAGCTGCGGGTTCATGGCGCGGCGTCTTCGTACAGCGCGACCGTCATCGCCGTGGTGGTGGCCAGGTAGTAGTTCTGGTGCAGTTGCCTGATGCGCTCGCCGAGCGCGCCGCGCATTGCCAGCCACATGATGACTTCCACGCCCTCGGCGCCGCCGAGCCGGATGTAGTCGGCATGCCGGAGCTCCGTGAGCTGCGAGGGGTCGTGTTGCAGCAGCTCGAGAAAGCGCATGTCCCACTCGGTGTTGTTAAAGCCGGCGCGCTCGCCATGGATCTGATGGGACAAGCCACCGGTGCCGACGATCGCGACGCGCAGATCGCCCGGGTACGAGAGCACCGCGCGGCGCACCGCTTGGCCCAGCTTGTAGCAGCGCAGGGCGGTCGGCAGCGGAAACTGCAGCACGTTGATCTGGATCGGGATCACTGCGCCCGGCCAGCCATCGGCATGCGGCCACAGCAGCGGCAAGGGCGAGTGCGCGCCGTGATCCAGCGGCTTGTCCTGGAACACCGTCATGTCGAACTCGTCGTTGACCAGCGATTCGGCCAGATGCACCGCGAGCTCCGGGTGCCCCGGGATCGGCGGCAACGGCCGCTTGCCGGCACCTTCGTCGGCAAGCTGATGCACCGCGTCGATCCCGATGGCGAACGTGGGGTAGCAGTCGAAGAAAAAGCTGTTGGCGTGGTCGTTGTAGAAGACGATCAACACATCGGGCTTCTGCGCGTGCAGCCACTGCGCGACCGGCTTGTAGCCTTCGAACAGCGGCGCCCAGGCCGGTTCGTTCTGCCGCCCCTTGTCGTAGGTGACGCCGATGGTGGGCACGTGCGAGGTGCCGATGCCGCCGATGATGCTCGCCAAGCCGTGACCCTTCATAAATGGAATTACATTCTGTCAGTCGGACTCAGGAACGTCAAACCGCGTCGGCGCCTCGAATCCGGGTCTAACCCCTACCGTATTTTTGAGTCAGGGTCATACACTGGCACCCAGCGGTCCAGGCCCCGCGAGGCCGCCGAACAGGAGACCATCTTGAGACAAGACCAAATCATCGAGCGCAGCCTGATTCAGCGTGTCAATGTCGGTGACCTGCTGACACGCAGCGCCGCACGCGGGCCGGGACGGGATTGCGTGATCGATGGCGCGCGCAGATTCAGCTATGGCGAGTTCGAGGCGATGAGCAACCGCCTGGCCCATGGGCTGCTGTCGTTGGGCTATAAAGCCGGCGATGCGCTGGCGCTGATGTCGGCCAACAGCGCCGAGTTTCTGGCGACCTACTTCGCGTGCGCCAAGATCGGCGTGGTGTGCGTGCCGATCAACCTCTTTTGGCGCAACCGTGAGCTGGCCTATGTTCTGGGCCATGCCGGCGTGCGGGGCGCCGTGGTCGCAGCCGAATTGCTGGAGCAATTCGCGACCGGCCTCGAACCGGGCCTGCCGTTGCGCGACGTCATCGTCGTGGGCGAATCCGGGCCCTTGCAGGGCCTGCTGCCCGGCCACCTTGTCGGACCCCTTGTACTGCAAGGCTTTGAAGCGCTGCAAGAGCGGCAGTCCGCGAGAGTCCCCGATGCGCTGGTAGACGATCGTGCGCCGCTGTCGTACCTCTACACCAGCGGCACCACATCGGCGCCGAAGGGTGTCGTCGGCAGCCAGCTCGCGATCTATCTCGAGTCACTCGGCACGGCGATCGACACCCGCATGAGCGCGGACGAGCGGGCAGTGGCCTTGATGCCGATGTTCCACACCGCGCAGCTCAACGCGATCTGCACGCCGGTCATCGCGGTCGGCGGGGCCATCCTCGTCATGCGCGGCTTCGACGCCGAGCGGCTGCTCGACGCCGTCGAGAGCGAGCGGCTGACCCTGCTGTTCGGTTTGCCGATGATGTATCGCGCGCTGCTCGAAGCGCAGCGCGCGCGGCCACGCCGGGTCGGGAGCCTGCGTCTGGCGGTCTATGCGATGGCGCCCATGCCCGACCACGAACTGCGCGCGGCGATCGAGACCTTTGGTTGCGGCTTTTCGCTGATGTTCGGCCAGACCGAGATGAGCCCGGTCGCGACCTTCTTTCGGCCCGAGCACCAGCTGAGCCATCCGGGTGCGGCCGGCACACCCGGCACCAACGTTCAGGTGGCCATCCTCGACCCCGACGGCGCGCCGCTGCCGCAAGGCGAGGCCGGCGAGATCGCCTATCGCAGTCCGCAGGCGCTGTCAGGCTACCTGCATGACGATGCGGCCACGCAGCAGGCCTTCCGGCATGCCTGGTTCCACTCGGGCGACGTGGGCTACTTCGACGCAGACGGCCTGCTGTGGTTCAAGGACCGTTTCAAGGACGTGATCAAGAGCGGCGGCGAGAACATCGCGTCGATCGAAGTCGAAAAGGCGCTGTACGCAGCGGAGCCGGCGATTGCGGAAGTGGTGGTCATCGGCTTGCCGCACGAGCGCTGGACCGAGGCCGTGACCGCGGTCATCGTGCCCCGCACGGGCGCGCGGATCGAACTGGCCGCGCTCGAGCAGCGGCTGCGCGAAACCTTGAGTCCGTACAAGTGCCCCAAGGCCTACATCCTGGTCGAGGAACTCCCGAAGACGGCGACCGGCAAGATCCAGAAAGGGGTTCTGCGTGAACGCCACGCCGCCCACTTCGGATCGTCCGGCGGCAAGGTCGACTGAGTTTCACGCCTGCGCTGCAAGCATGCCGGGATAGCTGACCGCGCTCGACGCCGCAGAAACGGAGAAGACGGAGGGAGTGGACTCCTGCCGGCTCGAGAGCGTTGCATAGAGCGACATGACGCCGGTCGGACTGCTCGCGTAGCGGGCCGCCTGCGAAATCGCGGCGCGCTGCTGGATCGAAGCAGACAGCGTGTCGGCTTTTTGACTCAACGTCGTCAACTTCGAGGAGAAGTTCGGCTTGCTGGTATCTGCTGCCAGAAAGGCGGCCACCTTGGCGCGATCGGCGTCGCTGCCACCGACTGCGAGCTTGCCTTTGCTGTCCAGCGAAAAAGTGACGGCGCTGTCGAGCTGAACGCCCGACTTCTGCATCGCACTGCGCAAGTCCCCTGCAAGCGTCGACTGTTGCTGGTTGAGCGCTGCGCTGGCGACGGTGACCTGGTGGCTCTTGCCGGCGGTGAGAAGCGCGGCCTTCGACGCGGCCGTCGTGATGGCGTTGACAGGGAGGTTTTTGACCGCGGTGCCCGCCGAGTTCGTGTCTTGTGCTCCGTTTGCCGTGGCGAGCTGATTCTGGAGGTAGCTTATGAGGGAGTTGCCGCTCAAATTGTTATAGATCATCTTTAGCCCGAAATTCCGATGTGGAATTCTGGCTGCAGGCAGCCGGCCCGATCCTTCAAACAGGAGGCGCCGGGGCGGCCATATCGTGGCCATGCCGTGGCCGCATCGGCTCGTTCACCGGTTTCGGCGCCGGAAGGCACGCGGCGTCTCGCCAACGATGCGAACGAAGCTTCGCGTGAAATGGCTTTGGTCGGAGAAACCGACGCTCTGCGCGACATCGACCAGCGGGCGGTCGGTCTGCTCGATCAGTTCGGCGGCCGTCGCCACCCGGCGCTTCACGACGTAGTTGTACGGAGGCAGTCCCAGGCTTTGCTTGAACGCGCGCGAAAAATGGCAGGTGGACAAGCCCGCGATATCGGCGAGAACGTCCATGTCGAAGCGCTCTGCGATGTGATCTTCGACATACGCGCGCACCCGGCGCAGCGCTGTGGGCGACAGCCCCCCGCTCGGCCGCGCCTGCGCAGGGGGCTGCAAGGCAGCCGGCGCGGGCGCAGAAGAAACGGTCTTCGCAACAATCTGCCGCACCCTGTCGAGGACGTCCGCGAAGGCCAGCGGGGACATGCTGTCGAAGGCTTCGACGAAGGTCGTGTCACTCGGGTGAAAACGCAGAGCGGTGGGAATTTCGCTTGAAGTACCGGGATGGATGGACATGTTTCGCGCCTTGGCTGGATGACAAAAGTGTCTCCGGTTCGGCCGTTGCGAAAAGGACCCCGCGCGCCAATGGCATGCGAAAGTCTGTTCTCAGAGTGCCAAGCTTCAAGAATCGATGCACCGGTGACGTGGTTGCTGGCACAGTGGCCGCGCGCACTGTGGAACGCCCGCAAAAGGCGCCAGCGTGTTGTGTGCCAACGGTCACAAAGCCTGAGTCCCGAGTCACAATCCGGCCGCCCCTGTTGATTCAAATAGGTCTCACGCCCAACCGAGGAGATAGCAGATGGCGAGTAGAGCGACGGCGTCATGAACGTTGCATCCCCATCGGCGATCGAGGTGCTTCAAGACGATGGACTGTGCACGCTCGTGCGCCGTACGGCGGTCGATGGCACGCACACCGAGTTGATGCTTCAGTGCACGGCTTCGCATCCGTCGGTCCTGCCACGAGGTCGGCTGCTGGACCGGCTGCTGGATCGACTGCGACACGAGTTCGCGCTTCGTGACTGCCTTGACGATGACTGGTCTGCTCGGCCGTTGTCGATCGAGTTGTACACCGATCGCCCTTCGTTGACGTTGAGCGATCCTGGCGGAATGCCCCTCGGACGAATGCTGGAAAGTCCCTGGCCCACAGGGGATTTCTTGCGTACTGCCATCGGCATGACCTCGGCCCTCCGGGCATTCCATGGAGGCGGACTGATTCACAAGGCTTTGAGGCCGGAAAGCTTTCCGGTCGACGTGCCGGCGGGGCGTGCGTGGCTCGTCGGCTTTGGCTTTGCGTCTGCAATGCCCCGCGAACAAAGTGCCCCCGACACCGGAGACTTGTCCATCGGAGCCCTGCGCTACATGGCGCCCGAGCAGACCGGCCGCACCAACCGCTCGGTGGATTCGCGCAGCGATTTGTATGCGCTGGGCGCCACGCTCTACCAGATGCTCGTGGGGGTGGCTCCCTTCTCTACGCTCGATCCGGCTGAACTGATGCACTGCCATCTGGCGCAACTGCCGATAGCGCCGGCGCGTCGGCTGCCCGCGGTACCTGCTGCACTGTCGGCGCTGGTCATGAAACTCCTGGCGAAGCCGCCGGAGGACCGCTATCAGACAGCGGCCGGAGTGCACTCGGATTTGCAGCGATGTCTGACAAGCCTGAACCGTGAAGGGCGCGTCGTTCCGATCGCACTCGGCGCGGCCGATGCGTCGGGCCGGCTGCAGGTGTCCGAGCGGTTGTACGGGCGCCAACCCGAAGTGGCGGCACTGAGCAGTGCCTTCGACCGCATGGCATCGGGGAGCGGCAGTGAACTCGTATTGATCAGCGGCTGTGCAGGCGTCGGGAAGTCATCGGTGGTTCGTGAGTTCCACGCGACCCTGGGTGCTTCGAAGGCGCTCTTTGCGTCGGGAAAGTTCGATCAGTACTCGCGAGACACGCCCTATGCCACGCTCGCGCAGGCGATGCGCGGTCTCGCGAACATGGTTCTGGGGCGCCCCGAAAATGAACTGGACAGGTGGCGCAGTGCATTGCGCGAAGCCGTCGGACCGCACGGCCAGCTGGTGAGCGTGCTGATTCCGGAACTCGAACTGTTGATCGGGGCGCAGCCCAGGCTGCAGGAGCTTCCGCTGGTCGACGCGCAGTCGCGCTTTCACGGAATCTTTGCGCGGCTCTTGCAAGTGTTCGCGCGCCAATCGCATCCGCTCGTGCTGTTCCTCGACGACCTGCAATGGGTGGATCCTGCGACGCTCCGGTTTCTTGAACACTTTCTGAGTGAAAAATCGGCCGTCGAGCACCTGCTGCTCATCGGCGCCTTCCGCGAGAACGAAGTGGGCACCGAACATCCATTGAAGCGCATGCTGGACGCATTGCGCCTGCCGGCCGATCGGCTCAGCCTCGTCTCGCTTCAGCCTCTCGGCGTGACCGATGTCGGCCGGCTCGTGGCCGACACCCTGCGCTGCACCACCGATCGCGCAGCCGCATTGGCGAAACTGATTCACAAGAAAACGGACGGCAATCCGTTCTTTGCCGCCCAGTTCATCGGCGAGTTGTGCGAAGAAGGCCTGCTGGCATTCGACGCGCAAACCCTTGCATGGACCTGGAGCATGTCTCCGATCGAAGGCAAGGGCAGTGCTTCCAACGTGGTGGAGCTCATGATTTCGAGACTCGTGCGTCTGCCCGCTGGTACCCGTCTGGCGCTCAGGAACCTGGCGTGCTTCGGGGTTCGCGCCCCTATCGAAGAGCTTGCTCTCGCATGCCGTCTCGAGACTGCGGCGCTTCGGATTGCGCTGCGCCCGGCCGTTGCCAACGGACTGCTTCTCGCTCTCGATCCGGACTGCGCCTTCGTTCATGACCGGGTGCGCGAGGCAGCCTACGCCCTGGTGCCGCAAGAAGAGCGCGCTGGCGTTCATCTGGCGATTGCTCGTTTGCTGATGCAGCGCGCCGGCGCTGGAAATCGCGTGGCCGGTGTCTTCGCGATTGCGGAACATCTCAACCGGGGAGGCGTGCTGGTCGAGTCTCGCAATGACCGGGATCACGCAGCCAGCATCAATCTGGCCGCGGCGCGGAGCGCGATGGTGTCCGCCGCACACGCCTCGGCGGCAGCGTTTGCGCTGAGCGGCCTGGCGTTCCTCGACGAGGGCCTCTGGCAGCGTTGCAATGGCCTGGCAGCGCAATTGCAACTGGTCCGCGCCGAGTGCGAGTTTCTGTCCGGGCGCGTCGAGTTCGCAACGGATCTGCTGAACGAGTTGCTTGTGCATGCGGAGTCGACGGCCGATCGCGCTGCCGGCTATCGGCTGCTCGTCGTTCTGCACTCGCTCGGCTCCGACTACGCGCAGGCGATCGCTTGCGCCAGCGAATGCCTCTTGATGTTCGGGATCACGCTGGTGCCGCATCCGGATGAGAACGAACTTGCACGTGCCTTCGACGAGGCGATCAGCGCGCTGGACGCGCGCGGCATCGACTCGCTCATCGACCTTCCCGAGGCCAACAACCCGGCCATCGAAGCGGCGATGAGCGTGCTTTCCGAACTGCACGCGCCGGCGTGCTTCACGGACGAGAGACTCGCAGTGGTGGTCTTCTGCCAGATGGTCAAGCTCAATCTGCAATACGGGCTCACCCCGGCATCCGCACAGGGCTTCGCATGGTTCGGAATCATGCTCGGGCATCACTCCGGCCGTTGGCTCGAAGGGCAGCGGCTCGCCGCGCTGTCGCGCGCGCTGGTCGAACGCCACAGGTACACCGCCTACGAAGCGAAGAGTCTTTTCTCTCTCGAGATTTCGAGTGTCTGGACACAGCCGCTCGAGCAGGTGATCGCGCTCAGCCGTGCGGCATTCAAGGCAGGCGCCGAGCGCGGCGACATGACGGCGGCGTGCTTCGCGTGTCATCACACGGTCAACGACATGCTCGTGCGCGGGGACAAGCTGGAGGATGTCGAGCGAGAGATCGAAGACGGCTTGCTGTTCGTACGCCGGGCCGGGTTCCGCGACGTGGTCGACGAACTCGTGACGCAGCAGCGCTTCGTGATTTCTTTGCGCGGGAGGACAGCTTCAACGTCCGAATGGGACGGCCAGGAATTCGATCGCTGTCACTTCGAGTCGCAGCTGACTGCCGGGCGGATGCCCACGATGATCTTCTGGTACTGGCTCATGCGTGCACAGTCGCTGTTCATCGCAGGCGACATCGACGCGGCCGGCGCGGCGCTGCGGCGAGCGGACGACTGGACCTGGTCCTCGCCGGTCCACGTCCAGTATTTGAACTACGTATTTTTCTTGGCGCTGACGCAAGCGGCGCAAGCGGCAATGGCAACACGAGCGGCGTTGCCGGCCGAAGATCCGACGCCTGAGCGGATGGAGCGCATCCGTAAATGCCGCGCACAACTCGCTGCCTGGCAAGACAACTTTGCGGAAACCTTTGCCGACAAGGTCGCCTTGGTCGATGCGGAGATTGCGAGACTCGAGGAACGTACAGCCGATGCGGGGCGGCTCTACGAGCGGGCGATCGGGTTGGCCCGGCTGTACGGCTTCACGCAGAACGAAGCACTGGCCAATGAACTGGCGGCGCGCTTCCATGCAGGGCAAGGGCTGGTCACCGCGGCAGAGGCGTACTTGCGCAACGCGCGTCTTGCCTATCAGCGCTGGGGCGCTCTCGGAAAGGTTCGCGAGATGGACGAGCACTCTCCCCCGCTGCGGCCAGACGTCGCTGCAAGCAGGCCCCGGATGAACGCGGCCTCTGACGAGACCTCGATGGCGCGTCTCGACCTGTCCACGGTCGCCCGCGTTTCTCAACTGCTCTCCAGCGGTCTGGCATCGGACCGTCTGATCGACGCGTTGCTGACGGCGGCGACGGAGAACGCGGGTGCGCAGCGCGGCTTGCTCATTCTGTGGAGCGGTGAATCGTGGCGCGTCGAGGCGGAGGCGCGCATGGGAGAAGCGGGCGTTTCCGTGGCGATCCGCCCGACGGCACTGACCGAGCAGGAGATGCCGGAGAGCTTGCTTCACTTTGTCGTGCGCACGCAGCAACACGTGCTCATCGACGACGCCGCTTTGCCCAACCCTTTCGACAAGGACGCCTACTGGACAAGGCGGCCGGTCCGCTCCGTTCTCTGTCTGCCGCTGCTGCGGCAGGCCAATCTGGTCGGCGTTCTCTATCTGGAAAACAATCTGGCGCCGCAGGTGTTTACGCCGCGCCGGTTCGCGGTGCTGGAAGTCCTGTCGTCCCAAGCCGCCATCTCGCTGGAAAATGCGCGCGTGCAGGCCGCATTGCAGGAAAGCGAACTGCGCTTTCGTCAGCTTGCCGACGCCACCCAGGACGTGATCTGGATCACGGAGGTCAACCCGGAGCGCGTTGTGTACGCGAGCCCGGGCTTTGAACGGGTCTGGGGCTTCAAGGTGCAGGAGCTCTACCGCGATCCGAACGCCTGGATCAAGGGCATGCATCCACTGGACCGGGAACGCGTGGGCCGTGAATTTGGGCGCTGGCTGGAAACCGGAGGGGCAGCGCAATGGGTGTGCGAATTCCGCGTCGTCCATCTCGACGGCACGGTTCGCTGGATGCACGACCGTGGCGTAGCGACGTCCGGCGGTGACGTCCGGCGCGTCAGCGGCATCACCACGGATGTGACTGAACAGCGCCTGGCCGAAGCCGCGCTGCGGGAGTCGGAAGAGCGCTTCGTGCTCGCCGTGGCTGGCTCCAAGGACGGCATCTGGGACTGGGACATCCTGTCCGGCCGCATGTTCATGTCGGAGCGTGCGCAGCACCTCTACGGCTTGCAGGCAGGCCCTGCCACGCGCACTCGCAAGGAATGGCGTGAAACCATTCGGCTGCACCCGGAAGACGCCGAAAACCAGGTGCGTGCACTCGACGACTACCTGGCCGGAAAAATGCCGGCCTACGAGGGCGAATGGCGGATCCGGCAAGACGACGGCAGCTATCGCTGGGTGCGCGTGCGCGGCCTGTGCGAGCGCGACCCCTCAGGACGTGCGACGCGCATGGCCGGTTCCATCAGCGACGTCGATTCGCAGCGCCGGACGGAAGCGGCATTGCAGCAGGCGCAGCGCATGGAAGCTGTGGGCACTCTTGCCAGCGGCATGGCGCACGACTTCAACAACATCCTGGGCGCGATCCTGGGATTCGGCGAAATGGCCGTGCGTTCGTCCCGCGCAGGCAGCCGCATGCGCCGAAATGTCGAGCTGATTCTCAAAGCGGGCGAGCGAGGGCGCTCGCTTGTCGAGAAGATCCTGGCGTTCAGCCGCACCGGTGTCGGTGAACGCGTTCCGGTTCATGTCGAAACTGTCGTGCAGGATGCGGTGGCCCTGCTGAGGGCCTCCTTGCCGGCGAACGTACGACTGGTGTCCCGACTGGAGGCCGGTGGCGCGGCGGTCATGGGCGACTCCACGCAGGTTCACCAGGTCGTCATGAATCTTGGCATCAACGCGATCCAGGCCATGCCCGACGGGGGATCCTTGGAAGTGCGCCTGGCAGTGCGTTCGTTCGCAGCGCCGTTCGTGGCGGCGACCGGCACACTGCTCCCGGGCGAGTATCTGGCACTCACTGTGCGCGACACGGGGGCCGGCATCCCGCGCGAAATCATCTCGCGGATATTCGATCCCTTCTTCACCACCAAGGATGTCGGCGCCGGTACCGGACTGGGCTTGTCGCTGGTCCACGGCATCGTTGCCGGTTTTGGTGGGGCGATCGAAATCATGACGGCTGTGGGCGGCGGCAGCGTCTTTACCGTCTACATGCCCCGGCTGGGAAGCGTCACTGCCACGCCGGCGGTTCGTCGCCGCGCGATGCCGCGAGGCTCGCACGAACAGATCCTGGTGGTCGACGACGAGGAGTCGCTGGTGCGGCTGACGAGCGACATGCTCAACGACCTCGGCTACGTCGTGGTCGGCTTCACTTCTCCTCTGGAGGCGTTGGCGGCCTTTCGCGCACATCCCGACCGGTTCGATGCGATGGTCACCGACGAGCGCATGCCCGGGATGACCGGCGAGATGCTCATTCGCGCCGTCCGCGCCATTCATCCTGCCATCCCGGTGCTGCTCGTGAGCGGCTATCTCAGTGACGAATCTGTCGAGCGTGCCCGCCTGTCGGGCGCGGGCGCGGTGCTTCGCAAGCCGCTCGCCATGATGGAGCTGGCAAAGGCTCTTGCGCTGGCACTCAAGAGCGGGACTCCGCCTTTGCCATCGCCATAGCGGTGCCATCGTTGTCGGGCCGCCGCACTCTTTGGCCTGTTCCATGCATTGTTTGAGCCGAGGCAGGTCCTCCTCCATCCGCGCGACATCCATTTGTGCCATCGTTCACAAAAGGCGCAATGTCGGCACACCCGACGGTGCGATCCAGTAAAAAATAACAGAGGAGAAATCGCTTTGCGAGCGAACCTGGCATCGGGGCTGGACCACGTTCTGGCGGTGGACGACGATCCTTCGATGCGCGACCTCATTTCGACGTACCTCGGAGATCATGACGTTCGGGTGACCGCGGTCGACAGTGAGCGCGACATGCTGTCGGTGCTTTCGAGAGACAGTGTGAATCTGGTGCTGCTCGACTTGAAGCTCAAAGGCGAGGATGGCATGCGCATCGCGCGCGATCTTCGCGAGAACTCCAGACTTCCGATCATCATTCTGACCGGCCGCCTCGAAGAAGCCGACCGCGTGATGTGTCTTGAGCTTGGCGCGGACGACTACCTCACCAAGCCGTTCTCGCCGCGTGAGTTGCTCGCCCGCATACGCGCCCTGCTGCGGCGCACGCGAATGTACGAAACGCTTGCGGATGCCGTCGCGAGCGTTCGGACTTACCGCTTCGCCGGGTGGGAACTGGGCCTGCGTCTTCGCCGTCTGACGGCACCTGATGGCGCGGTGGTTCCGCTGCGCAATGCCGAATTCAATCTGCTGCTGGCATTTCTTTCGTCACCCCGCACCGTGCTCAGCCGGGAGCGACTGCTCGATCTCTCCAGGCTGCACAACGCCGAAGTCTACGATCGGTCGGTCGATGCGCAAGTCAGCCGGCTGCGCCGCAAGCTCGAATCCGGTGCAACGACGCTGAGACTCATCACCACCGAGCGGAACGCCGGCTACATCTTCAATTCGAATGTGGAGGTCGTCAGGGATTGATTGCCAACTGCCGCGGACGCATCGCGCCGCATCGCATCGGCAATCGCCGCATGACATCTGCCACACGCGCCCGGACTCCGTACACAGGCCGGCGACCACCGGCGTGCATCCTGAACCTCCTGTTCCGCTTCGATGCAGAAATGAGGTGCCATGTTTCCCGAGATGCAAAAGACTTCCCCGAGCAGCGCTCGCGCCACGTTGTTGATAGCGCAGCAATCCTCTCGTGTTTACGACGGCCTCATGGCCACCCTGCGCGCGTTGCCCGACTGCGAAGTGCAGAGTTGGCAATACAACGCATCGGCGTGGAGCCCGGCAACATTCGATCGGAACTTCGATATCGTGATTGGCGATCGCGGTCTGATCGACGATGCATCGCGCTCCGCGAATGTGCAGGAATGGCGGCGCTTGGTGGACGATCTGCAAACCGCGATCGTGGTGGTGTCCACCCGGGGCCGAAAGCCCGCCACCGCAGCAGACCGGCAAGCGCTCGCTACCGAGGAGCCGGTTGCAAGCACGGGCGAGGCGGGCGGCCTGACACCGCGCACACTGGAACGTGCCAAGAACCACCTGGAGCAAAGTCTCTCGCAGCCGCTCGATCTGCGCGAACTGGCCAGCCTGGCGCGCTTGTCGGTCAGCCATTTTTCCCGCGCTTTCAAACGCAGCGTGGGAATGCCGCCGCACCGCTACCTGCTTACGCGCCGTCTTGCGGTTGCGGCGCAGACGATCATGCATTCGGATCGCACGCTGACCGAGATCGCGCTCGATCTGGGATTTTCCGATCAGAGCCATTTTACGCGGATGTTCAATCGCGCCTATGGCGAGACGCCGGGCGCGCTTCGCCGCCGCCGACTCGCCTGACGATGAACGCAATTCAAGGAGCTCGAATGAACGACCCTCTGTCCCCGGATGACACACCTCCTTCGACGACTGGCAAAGATTCCGGGACGATGCTGTCCTGCGGGATCGACCATTTCGGGCCGCCGGAGGCCATTCACCTGCGCCGCATCGCGCGTCCGGTCCCCCGGGCCGGTCAACTGCTGGTCCGGATCGCGGCAGCGGGTGTGGGCCCGTGGGATGCATGGGTGCGCGCCGGGCAGTCGACACGCGTACTCGAAAAAGATCTGCCGGCGACGCTGGGCTCCGACATCAGCGGCATCGTGGAGTCCGTGGGCGAAGGCGTCACTTCCATGCTGGCCGGCGATGCGGTGTATGGGGTGACCAACGCAAGCTTTACCGGAGGCTATGCGGAGTTCGCGCTCGCCGACAGCGCCATGATGTCGAACAAGCCGTGTTCGCTGGATTTTGTCGCCGCGGCTTCGGTGCCCGTCATCGGCTGCACGGCCTGGCAGATGCTCTTCGAGCATGCCGATTTGAAGCCTGGGCAGCGCGTGCTGATTCTGGGTGCCGCGGGGAACGTCGGTGCTTTCGCCGTCCAACTCGCACGGTGGCGTGGCGCGACAGTGATCGCGACCGGATCCGCAGCCGAGACGGCCCGCCTCCTTCGGTTGGGCGCGCTGGATGTCATCGATGCACGCGCAACCGCGGGGCCGCTTCCGTGCGGCCGTGTCGACGTCGTGATCGATACCGTCGGTGGCGAACTGCAAAGCCGGGCCATGCTGTCGCTCGGCGAAGGCGGTGTGCTGGTCTCCGCGGTTTCCGAGCCGGACGCAGGCCTGGCCAGATCGGTCGGCGCGCGTGGCGTCTTTTTCATCGTCGACGTGACGGCGGCTTGTCTGGCTCGGCTCGCGGCCATGATCGACGCGGGCGACCTCGAAACTTATGGGGGCGCGGTCCTTCCGCTTCGTGAGGCCCGTGTCGCACACGAGATGCTCGATGGTCTGCGCGCCCGTCCGCCCGGCAAGATCGTTCTCGCGGTTCCGGGCGGATAAAAAAAGTGCCCGGGCGTCCGATCGCTTCTATGAGACCGGGGCCTTCGCCTTGTCGGTCTTGAAGACCCGATCCCAGAACGACGTTGTCACGCCATAGTGCCGCCCGCCGGCAGCATGATGGTGAAGAGCGTGCCAGCGCTTGCGTTCCCTGAACCAGACCCCACGTGTTCGCCAGTGATGTGTAGCGTGGTGCACCACTGAATAGTGGAGGTACCCGGCGACGGCGCCGAGCGTGACGGCCCAGGCATCCGCCGCATTGCCGCACGCCAGCAACGGAAGAAAGACGAGTGCAATGAACAGTGCGGCGGTCAGCACGGTCGGCGCGCTGATCAATGCCATCGGTCTGGCGTGATGCGCGGCGTGCCAGTCGCTGAACGGCTTGATGCCATGCAGCACAAAGCGATGGATCAGGTATTCGAGCAAGGTCCAGCACATCGTGCCCAACAGGCACAAGCCGAGCAAAAGAAGCCAGCGGGCATGCGGCACGGTGCAGGCCAGCACCACGAACGAGGCGAGCAGCGCCACGGCATAGGCGACAAAGTCGAGCCAGTACCCCAGCCGGCTGTGCTCGATAGTGAAGTAGTCCATGCAAATTCCGGTAGTGCAACGTACAGAACGATTGCATGCGAAGAACTGCCCTCGGGCAATCGGCTGAAGGGAGCCCGGCGGGGCATCTGCCGCAGGACGAAGTGCTCTTACTTTCGCTTCGCCGCACCGAATGAATCCGGTGGGCGAGTCGATGTGGATCGACGGCCGGCGCCGCAATCAACGCCGGTTTCATCCCAGCCATGGCGCAATTGCACAGGCGAGTATTTCTCTCTGGATTTATGGTTCGAATCAACACTTCTGGAGTTGTTCATGTCCTTCACGATGACCCATCCATCGCCGGTGCCGGCTGGCATCTCTCCCGCGGCTGTCCTTGAATCGATGGATGGCACCGAGCGCGAAGATACGAGGGTGTGCATGTCCGAGGCCCCGCTTCTCGCCGGTGCCGGGGCGCACGTGCTCGCCCAGACCGTCGTGGTCATCGGCGTGCCGTCGCCGATGCTCTTGCATGGACTGGAGTCGCTTCTTCGCCAGACGTCCGGGATACGCCTCGGCGGCAGCGCGGACTCGATGCCCGCGCTTCTGGCGAATTGCGCACGCGCAGGTGACGGCGTTGCGCTGGTCGACCCTTCGCTCGGCCAAATGTCCATTCAGGACTTCATGAACGCGTTGAAGTCCACGTCGCCCCACATGCACGTGGTACTGATGACCGACACCCGCCAGCCGCACCAGGTGCGCGAAGCCGTGCGGCACGGGGCCAGCGGGCTGGTCGCAAAAACAGCAGACGCGGAGGAAATCCAGTCGGCGATTCTGGCGGCGGCAAAAGGCAGGCGCTACATCTCACCTGCCATCGCCGGCTATCTGGCAGAGTCGTTGACGCTGGAGGTTTTGACGCAGCGCGAAATGGACGTGCTGGGCCTGCTGTCTCAAGGGCATTGCAACAAGACGATCGCCCGATCACTCGATGTGACCGTCGGCACGGTGAAGACGCATGTGCGCGCGATCATGCTCAAGCTGGGCGCGCTTTCGCGGACCGAGGCGGTTCGCAATGCCCACCGGTGGGGCCTGGTTTCCTTCGACTGATTCGAGGCTAGAGCGCGATCAGACCGCGCTGCACCGCTGCGGCCACCGCGCTGCACCGGTTGTTCACTCCCAGCTTGTCGAAGATGCGTTTGAAGCCTGATCGCACCGTGCTTTCGCTGATGCCGAATGCGACGCCGATGCGCCTGTTGCTGTGCCCGGAGGCCAGCCGCGCCAGGATATGGAGTTCTCGCGGGCTCAGGTCGGACGGGCCGGTCATCGCTGGCGCCTCGCGCTCCGCAGGGCAGGGCATCGAGGTTTTGCCCTCCCGCACCGATCGCAGGCACTGGAGCAACTCATGCGGCGAACCGCTTTTGAAGAAGTAGCCCTGGGCACCTGCGCGCATCGCCTGCATCATTTCTTCTTCGATGCGCCGGTGAGCCAGGACGATGACGCGCGGGTTTCCGGCGGATGTCCGGATCCCGGCGATGGCTTTTGCCGGATCGGGGCCGAGCGCGCCGAGGTCGACCACGACCAGTTCCGGGCCGTAGCACTCGCAGAGTCCCCGGATGTCGCCGGCCTTCGCGGCCTGCGCCGCGACCCAGAGGTCGGGCTCGGCATCGATCAGTGTCGCAACGCCGATGCGCAGCAGATGGTGCGCATCGACCAGAAGCACCGGCGTCGGTGCATCGGAAGAGAAGTCATACACAGGATTCATGAAGGCTCCTCGTGGTGGCCGGATCGGCGGCCGCACGGCATGTTTCAACGATGCGCAAAGTGCGTTGCGCGGGCAGCCTCGAACACCAGCGGCGCATTGGCTTTCATCAGCCGCACCGGCAGGTCGCCGCGCAGCAGACAGTGCGGCCGCACGAACCACTTCACCAGCTCGCACCCGTCGAGCACGTTGACCAGCTGACCGATCACTTGCGTCACTTCGGAGCAGATGGTGCCGTCCGCCGGCTCGAACTGGAATGCAGGCAGCATCAGCGTGCCGCGCCAGGGAAAATGCAGCACTCGTCGGTCCACGATCCAGCGCGCCAGGACGGAGACCGGCTGGGCCCAGTAGGAACCCAGGTGTCCGGCCATCGCGTCCCCGCTGAAAATGCCGCCGCAGCCACGAAAAGCCTGCATGACGGTGAACATCGCCATCTCGTCCGTATCGCGGGCATCGATCTGCGAACTTGAAGAACCGAGGGCTTGCAAGCGGTGGCGAATCATGTCGGAGTTCCTCCTGCGAATCGCCATTGCAGGCGCGCAAGATAGCCATAGCCATGCCGCCGACGGTAGTTTCGCCGCTTCATCGCATCGTCCTCGCGGCGACGGGGGATGAGCGCTGCAACGGCGCGGCGCGCTGCGTTCGCCGATAGCGCAAAGCGCGTTCAGCCAGCAATGCCAGCAGGCAAAGACCCGCGACAACGGCGACGCCGATGAAATAGTCGAGCGACGCCATGAAGCTCGACTCCTGTCCCAGCATGCCGTTGATGGAAGCATTCGCCATTCGCACGGCCGTCTCGGGGTCGAATGTCGCACCGTACCGCTGCGTCAGCACGCGAAGCGTGTCTTGGAGTGCCAGGTTGGCGCCGACCAGGGACTCGCCCACGCGCCCGTAGTGCACCGTGGTGCGCCACTGCATGAACAGCGTGGCAACGCACATCCCTGCGGCGACGCCGAATTGCGAAAGCACATTCTTCACCTGATTGGCATGCGAGAACACCGTCTCGTCGCGCTGCAGATCGAGAAAGGTCTGGAATGCCGTGGTCGATAGCACTGCGATCACGAAGGCGCCGTTGCACACCAGCGCGGGGACTACGTGCGAGTCGGGGTCCACCGTTTCGCTGAGGCCGCCCAGAAGAATGCCGCAGGCGGCCAGCAGCGAAAAGCCCAGCAGGTAGTAGCGCGTCGGCCCCGGGTTGCGCGGCACCAGGCGGGCCAGAAGAATCCATACGGCGACCCCGCCCAGCGCGCCGACCGCCACATAGCGCCCGACAATTTCCAGCGGCAGGTTCAAGCCCTTTAGAAGCAGCAACGGCACGGCGGTGTTGTTCGCCCCGAGCAGCAAATAGCTCACGCCGAAGACCGCCAGGCCTGCAAGGTAGCGGCGCTGCGACATCTCATGCAGCCGGATGGCCGGCAGCTTGCTCCGCAAAACGAACCACATCGCCAGCAGGACCGCAGCCATGCCGATCAGCACATAGGCGTACAACGGCAAGGGCTCCGAGAAGAAGTCGAACGCACTGCGCTGCAATGCGAAGAGCACCAGCGCGCTGCCACCGGCCAGCGTGGCCAGTCCGCGCGCATCGAAGGGCGTGCGGGTCGGCAACGGCATGCGGGGCAGCGAGAGCTCGCCGAAGACCGCGATCAGTGCGGCGGGCACCACCTGGGCCACGAAGGCCAGCCGCCAGTCCTGCAGCGACAGCGCTACCGATGCCAGCAACGGGCCGCACACGCCTCCCCAGGCGATGCCGGAGGCAAAGAACTTGATCCCGGTGAAGCGGGCTGGAGACGGCGGGATGGCATTGACCAGCACGCGCCCGGCCGTAAAAAAGGAGGAGCACCCCATCGCCATCACCAGCCGGCCCGCGACGAAGGAGGCCAAGGTGTCGCTGGTGCCGCACAAGATCGCGCCAGCGGCAAAAAGAAAGCTCGCACCGCGCATGAACCAGCGCCACCCCAGCCGCTCCACCATCCAGCGATGATTGAAGATCATCCCGATGGCGGTGATCGCATAGAGCGTTGCCACCAGGCTGTACTCCTCGGGACTGGCACCGATATCGCCCATGATGGGTGCAGCGTTGAAGGCATACACGCCCGTCTGCAGGAAGTCGCTGAACGGCAGAGCGCCGATCAAAAACAACAGTGCGAGCCGCTGCACGCGTGAAGGCGGTGCGGCCGGAGACGACAGGAGGCCGATGGGCGCAATGGACATGGGAGCCTCGCTTCAATGCCCGGCGCGCAGTGCCACGCGGTGAACCTGGCTGCCGTGCAGGCCGGCATTGACGGTGGAGGAATAGCCGGTGCTGCTCTTGCGCGCGGCCGCAGCACCGCCGTTCCCCGGCAGGTTGTCGGCAATGATCCGCCGCACGGCGTCGTCGGCTGCCGGATCTTCACCGTCGAACACGTTGGTGACGGTCGCAGTTGGCGGCCCCGCGTCGCCCAGGCGTGGGCCATCGGCGGACCCCGTTTCCACCGACACCTCGACCGACAATCCGATGCGAAGCGGGTGTGCAGTGACTTCGCGCGGATCCAGCAGGATGCGGACAGGTACGCGTTGCACCACCTTGATCCAGTTGCCGGTGGCGTTTTGTGCCGGCAACAGCGCAAAGGCGGCGCCGGTCCCGGCGCCCAGTCCGGCCACCTTGCCGTGATAGCGCACAGCGTTGCCGTAGATGTCGGTCACCAGCGTGGCAACCTGCCCGATACGAAGATTGCGCAGCTGCGCTTCCTTGAAGTTCGCGTCGACCCAGATGCCATCGAGCGGCACGACCGTCATCAGCCCGGCGCCGGCCTGAACGCGCTGGCCGACCTGGACGCTGCGGCGCGCCACGAAGCCGGTCACCGGCGCGAGGATTTCCGCGCGGCGCAGCGCCAGGTAAGCCTCGCGAACCCGCGCCGATGCACGCAGGACGTTGGGATGGCGTTCGACAGTCGTGCGGTCCGTCAGGGACTGATTGGCGGCCAGCTGCGCTTGCGCGGCGCGGGCGGCGGCGCGGTTCGATTCGAGCGAACTGTGCGCCGAGACGAGTTGGGCGTTCGCATGCTCCAGCTCTTCGGTGCCGACGGCACCGTCTTGCACCAGCGCCTCGCGCCGGGCCGCATCGCGCCGCGCCCGTGCGACTTCCGACTCGAGGCGGGCGACGTCGGCTTGCCGGAGCGAAATCTGCGCGCCCAGCACTGCGTTGTTGGCGTACAGCGTGCGCACCTCGCGCACCGTCTGCGCCAGCGCGGACTCGGCCTGATCGAGCGCCACCCGAGAGTCGGACGGATCCAGGCGCGCCAGCGGCTGTCCCGCACGAACGAAGTCCGTGTCGTCGGCGCGCACCGCCACCACGGTGCCGGCGATCTGAGGGGTGATCTGTATCACGTTGCCCTGAACGTAGGCGTTGTCGGTGGTCACCGTTGCCGGGAAGCCGAGCATTTGATAGGCCAGGTAGCCAAGAACGATGGCGAAGACGAGGCATCCGACGGTGAACGCAAGAAGATGGTGCGATCGGCTCTCGGGCGCGTCGGCGGCGGCCATGGCCGGCCGCGGCGAAGCATCGGGGGCAGGCGTTCTGGTGGGTGTGTTCATGACATTTCTTCCCGGAAGGATGTGTTCAGCGCACAGGCGCCATCGCCACTGCTGCGACATACCCGCCGCCCAGCGAACGCATGAGCTCGGCTTGGCAGTCGAGCGCACGCGCCTGCAGCTCGGCACGGGCGCGGCGCTGTGCGAGGACGCTGCTTTCTGCGGTGAGCACGACCAGGTAGGAGCCGAGGCCCGCGTCGTAGCGCTGCACCGCAAGGCGGTAGGCGCGTTCGGCAAAAGCCTGGGCGCGCGTCTGCTCTTCCCGTTGGCGGTCGACGGACTGCAGCGCGCTGATCTGGTCCGAGGCATCGCGCACGGCTTCCAGCACCGTTCCGTTGTAGGCCGCGATGGCGGCGTCGAGGTCGGCGGCCCGTGCACGCTGGCTGGCGCGCAGCCGGCCGGCATCGAAGATCGGCAGCCGCACCGCGGGGCCGGCACCGATCGAACGGCTGCCGTTTTCGAACAATCGATCCAGGCCCAGCGCGTTGAAGCCTGCGAACGCAACGAGGTTCACGCTGGGATAGAAGTCGGCGTGCGCCACGTCGAGGTCGCGCATCGCGGCTTCTGCCCTTTGCCGCGCCGCATCGATGTCGGCGCGCCTGCCCAGCAGGTCGGCAGGCACGCTCGCCGGTAGCGGCTGCGGCTGCAATTGCGCGATGTGCGGCTGCAGTGAGGCGAGTGCGGCAGCGGGCTGTACCGTGAGCGCTGCGAGCGCGTGGCGGCGTGCGGCAATCTGTTCGTCGATCACCTCGATCGACTGGCGGCCGTCGGGGATCGCCCCGGCGGCCTGCTGCAGCTCCACGGCCGTGTCGAGCCCGGCACCGGTGCGGCGCTGCACCAGCGCAAGCACCTCCGAGCGTTGCGACAGCGACCGCTCGGCCACTTCGCGCAGCGCCACCAGGCGCGCGAGCTGCACGTAGGTGCGCACCACCTGCGCCGACAGCAACAGCCGCGCCATCGACGCGTCGGCCTGGGCGGCACGCGCGGTGCCCAGCGCGGCGTCGAGCGCCGCGCGATTGCGGCCGAAGAAGTCCAGCTCCCAGTTCATTGCCAGCTGGGTGGTGGCCAGGTTCTGCGTCGTGCCGCCGATCGTGGGCGGGAACAGCGCGTGCTCGGGAAAGCGCTGGCGCGTGTCGTCGAAGCGGGCCGTGATCTGCGGCCAGTCCTCTGCGTCGACGCGCTCGGCGATGGCGTTGGCACGCCGCAGCCGCGCATCGGCGATCGCCAGCGAAGGGTTGTCCTTGACCGCCTTCCCGACCAGCGCATCGAGTGCGGGGTCGGAGAATATCCGCCACCAGTCTTGCTCGACCGG
This sequence comes from Variovorax sp., assembly GCA_028292285.1. Lineage (GTDB taxonomy): Bacteria > Pseudomonadota > Gammaproteobacteria > Burkholderiales > Burkholderiaceae_C > Variovorax. The sequence goes on from JAQGMP010000275.1 coordinate 23,717, forward strand.
CGTGACAGCAGCGTCGGTCGGCAACCCGACCTCGGATGCCCCGAGTCGCGCCACGGGCGGCGGAAGGTGCGCCGGCAGCGCGCAACCGGCCAGCCACAAGGCGCCGATGGCAGCGCGGGCAAGCAATGCACAGAAATGAAGGGAAGCGTTCATCGGACGTTCATTGGAAATAGCGCGATGTGAAGGCCCGATGGTCGGCTGCGTGCCGCTTCGCTTCTTTCACGAATCGCGTGGCATTGGACGAAAGCGATCACCAAACGCCGCTCCGTCGATCTCCGTCACTTCCTGCCTGAAGGCGGCAAAAGATGCCTGCTTCGTGCCATCGCGCGCACGTGCTTCGGGGCACGATGCCTGCTTGTTCGACCCACCGGCTTGCAGGAGAAATGCCATGCCCCTCAGAAGATCCATCCTCGCCCTGGCCTTGGCCCTTGCCTGCGGCGGCAGCCTGTTGTTTCATGCGCCGGCCGCCAGTGCTCACGAGGCCAGCGAAGAGACGGTGTCGCCGCGCTTCATGCAGGCATTGCCCAACGTGTCGGGCAAGACTTTCACGGCGGTCGTCGTGGACTTTTCGCCGGGCGCCAAAGCCAAACCGCATCGCCATGGCCAGGCCTTCGTTTATGCCTACGTGCTCAAGGGCTCGGTGCGCAGCCGCCTGAACGACGAGGTGCCGCGCGTCTACCGCACTGGCGAGAACTGGTTCGAGCCGCCTGGCGCACGCCATCCGATGACCGAGAACGTGAGCCGCAGACAATCGGCCCGCCTGCTGGTGGTGTTCGTCGCCAACACCGGCGATGAACTCAAGATCCCCGATCAACCCTGAAAGAGAAAAATCATGGAACAACGACTCGACCACCAGGCCATCGCGCCCGAAGGCATGCGCGCGCTCGGCGGCCTGTACATGTATGTGCACAAGTCAGAGCTGCCGCACGCGCTGGTCGACCTGGTGTATTTGCGCGTCTCGCAGATCAACGGCTGCGCGTACTGCGTGGGCTCGCACTCGCGCGACTTGCTCAAGGCCGGTGTGCCGGCGACCACCCTGCTGATGCTGACGGCCTGGCGCGAGGCCGGTGCGCTGTTCTCGCCGCGTGAACGCGCCGCGCTGCAATGGGCCGAATCCCTGACGCTGGTGTCGCAGACGCACGCGGCCGACGCCGACTACGAGGCGCTGTCGGCGCAGTTCAACGAACGCGAGCGTGTGGACCTGACGCTGGCGATCGGCGTGATCAACACCTACAACCGGCTTGCCATCGGCTTCCGCAAAACGCCTGAGGTTGCCAAGGCCGACTGACCCGCCGCGGCGGGCGCATCGCGCGCTCAGCCGCGGGCAGATGGCATCGTGAGCGCGGCCTCGAAGCCTTCGTTGAAGATCGAAGCGATCGTCGATCGCATCCAGCGATTGCCGGCTTCCCGGTGCAGCCGTTCATGCCAGTACTGGGCGACCTGAAACTTCGGCAGGCGCAACGGCGGTTTGACGATCTGCAGGTCGAGCTCTCTGGCCAGCACGACGGCCAAAGGCGAGGGCAGGGTGACGAGCGCATCGGTCTGCTTCGCCACCAGCGCCGCCGCTGTGGACCCGGACACCCGGACGGTGATCTGCTCCGGCGGGATCGCCGCATCGAGCGCCTCTTCGGCCCGTTGCATCGCATGTCCGGTGCCGGCTGCCGTCATCAGCACATGTTTTTCAGAGACGAACTCGGCAAGCGTCGGCTTCGGGCCAAGCCGAGGATGCCCCCGCCGCGCCAGCGTCAGGTAGCTTGCGCTGAAAAGCGCCTGATGCCTTATGCCCTGTTCCAGCGTCGGGAACGAGCCGATGGCCAGGTCCGCCTTTCCGGATTGCAGCCACGCGTGCAGGTGCTCGGCCTCGAGCGGCATGGCCCGAATGTGCACATGCGGCGCTTGCACCTGCAGTGCGCGCACGATCGGCGGAAGCATGACGACGACGGCCGCGTCGACCGCCAGAACATTGAAGCAGCGATCGGACACGGCCGCGTCGAACGGTGCGTGAGCCGATTCGAGTGACTGCACGCCTTCGAGGATTGCGCGTATGCCCGACGCCATGCCCAGCGCCTTCGGCGTCGGCTCCATCTGCAAGCCGACCCTGACAAACAACGGATCGTCGAAATGGCGCCGGAGGCGCATCAGGGTTTTGCTGATCGCCGGCTGGGTCGTGTTCAAAACGAGCGCGCCCCGGGTCACATTGCGTTCGTTCAGGAGCGTGTCGAGCACGCGCAGCTGATGCAAATCCAGCTCGTCTGTATTCCCACGAAGAATAGATGCCATGCCGTCTCAGTCATATGCGGTGTCGTTTGCCGAGGGTAAGGTCGATCTGCTCGCATTGCAATGCGCCCACAGGCGCCCATCACCCGAGGCCCATCATGAATTCGAGAGCGACTTTCAGAATCGGCCCCTATGGATGCGCTGCTAAAAGGTAGCGACGGCGAGGTCGAACTGCAGCATCTGCAGATATTCGATCTTCTGCTGGCCGAAAGGAACCTGACCCGCTGCGCTCGCGCGCTCAACGTGACCCAACCGGCCTTGAGCAAGGCGCTCGCACGTCTTCGCATCTTTTTCGGGGACCCGCTGTTCGTCCGGGTGGCCATGCGAATGGAGCCGACGCCCAAGGCGCTCGAGCTGGCGCTGCCCGTGCGAAAGATTCTTGCGAGCATGCAGTCGCTGCGCTCGGATCACGCATTCTTCGATCCGCAAACCTCGGAACGCCGATTCAGCTTCTTCATGATCGATGCCGCGGTCGTGGTGATGCTGCCCCGGCTGCTGGAGATTCTTCGCATCGAGGCACCCAGGGTCCAGGTGCAGGCCGTCCCTTGCGACATCCATCACCTCGATCATTGGCTCGAGTCCGGCGTGGTCGATCTGGCCATTGGATCTTTTCCGACGCTCACGCACGGGATCCGTCGGCACCCTCTCTGGATGGAAAGCTACGTGACCGTGTTTCGCCACGGTCACCCGCGCCTCGACCGGAGCAGCTTCGTCATCGAGAGCGGCCACGAGCAAGGTCCATCCCCGGCGTTGATGAGCTTCCTGGCGGAACAGCACGCGCTGGTCTCTGCGGACGGAACGGGGCACGACTACGCTGGTGGCGAACGCGCTCTCGAATCCATCCTGCCCCGGGATCAGATCGTTTGCCGGATTCCCACCTTTGCGGCTGCGGCCCACATCGCAAAGAATTCAGACCTGGTCGCGACATTGCCCCGCACGATCGGCCTCGCCATGGCGAAAGATCTTGGCCTGGTGGCGGTCGAGACTCCCTTGCCGATGCCGAACATGGAAATCGCACAGTATTGGCACGAGCGTTTCCATCGCGATGTCGGCAGCCAGTGGATGCGTTCCCTGATCCGCCGGCTGTTTCTGCGGGAGTAGGCCGGAGCGACCGTGAAAGCGGATGCGCATCGCATCGCCGCAGGTGCCTTTCAGTGCTTCGTGTGCGACCACGCGAACCCAGCGCCTGGACGACAGCTTGTCTTGCCCTACCTGCAAAAGCGCCGGAATCCAGTGGCTGCCGGGCCCGCCGGATCGCACGGCACCCACATAGTCGGCACTCGGCGGCGTGCACATCGTTGCAGGGAATGCAGCCTTCAAGGCAAAGCTCGAGGGAGGCGGTGCGTGCGTGATGCGCACGGTCATCTCGTGTGGCCGTTCGAGCATGGAGCTTGCGCCGGCAAGGTCGCCGCATTCGATGAGTCGACGCGCTTCCGTCGATGAGCTTCTGACGCTGCCGGGCGTAGATGAACCTGAAACGAGCGGCACAGCGGTCACGGCAAACCCGCGTTCTGCTCCGAGTCGGGACAGATAGGCCACCGACCCCTGCCGCGCCTTGCCGCACGAAAAGTTCTCACCGACGACGAGTTCCTGCAGGCCCAGTTGGCGGATCAA
>JAQGMP010000284.1 GCA_028292285.1 Variovorax sp.
CTCCGTCCATACAAGCCGCGCGAAGCCGCTCGCCGTCCCGGGAACTCATCGAATGAAACAGCCGCATCCGCTCAACGGGCCCAACCGCTTCAAGCTGGGCGTCTTTTCTTCCAACGCGGATGGCGGCCTCGCCATCACCGACGTGCCCGAACGCTGGCGGGCCAGTTGGGACGACAACCTCAACGCTGTCGGCATCGCCGACCGGGCAGGCCTCGAATTCTTTCTCCCGATCGCGCGATGGCGCGGCTTCGGCGGCAAAAACCATGTGCGCGAATGGTCGTTCGAGACGTTCACCTGGGCCGCCGGGCTCGCCGCAGTCACCAAAAACATCGGCCTGTTCATGACCGTGCACGTGCCGCTGGTGCATCCCGTGTACGCCGCCAAAGCGTTGGCGACGGTCGACCACATCAGCAACGGCCGCGCAGGACTCAACATCGTCTGTGGCTGGAACCCGCAAGAGTTCGCGATGTTCGGCGCCAAGCTCGGCGACGATGCCTACGGGCAGGCGGCGGAGTGGGCGGAGGTGATCGAACGCTGCTATGGCGAAGACCAGCCATTCGACTTCGAGGGCAAGTTCTATTCGCTCAAAGGTGTCGTCAGCCGGCCTGCGAGTCTCCAGGTGCCGCGGCCGCTGACCATGAACGCGGCCTTCGGCGCACCGGGTCGCGACTTCGCGGCGAAGCACTGCGACTTCCTGTTCTCGACCTTTTCCAACATCGAAGATGGCCGCGAGCACTACGCTGACATCAAGGAACGCTCGAAGGTGCAGGGGCGCGACGTCGGCATCTACACCGTGTGCCATGTGGTCTGCCGCGAGACCCAGAAAGAGGCGGACGACTACTACGAACGCTATGCGGTGACGCTGGCCGACCATGGCGCGGTCGACAACCACATGGCGCAGAAGAAAGAGTTTTCCAACTCGCACGACAAGAGCGCGTTCGACTTGTATCGCAAGCGCTTCGCGGGCGGCGCCGGAACCTATCCCCTGGTCGGCACGCCCGAGAAAATCGTGGAAGACATGCTCCGGATCTCCAATGAAGGCTATGCCGGCGCGGCACTCACTTTCGTCAACTACACCTACGAGTTGCCCTTCTTTTGCGACCGCGTCTTGCCGCTGATGAAGCAGGCCGGCCTGCGCGTGACCTGAGACTTGAAACCACCCATGTTCAATCCCGCACAACCCACCCTCAAGGCGCGCATCGCCGCCGGCGACTGCATCGCGGTCTCTTGGCTGTCACTCGGATCGGCCGCGTTGGCGGAAGCCGCAGCGCGGGCGCGGGCCGACGCCATCGTCATCGACATGCAGCACGGGCTCTGGGATCGCCGTGAGCTGGAAGCCGCGATCGGCGTGGTGCCCGGTCAGACCCCCGTCATCGTGCGCGTCGCCGAGAACTCGGCCACGGCCATCGGCATGGCACTGGACGCGGGCGCAGAAGGCGTGATCGTGCCGATGATCGAAAGCGCGGAGCAAAGCCGCCATGCCGTGCGCTGCGCGAAATACCCACCGCATGGCAATCGGTCGGCGGGCGGGGTGCGGCCCTTGATGGATTTCGGCGCCTACGTCGAAGGTGCGAAACACATCGTCGTCATGGTGATGATCGAAACGGCGGCCGGCCTGGTCAACGCGCGCGAGATCGCCGCGGTCGAGGGGCTCGACATGGTCTTCATCGGCACCGGCGATCTCGCGTTGTCGCTCGAAATCGGTGCGGCCGATGCATCGAAACATGCTGAGGCCTGCGCCGAGATCAAGCGCGCCTGCGACGACGCGTCGGTGCCCTGTGGCGCGTTCACCGGCACGACCGATGCGGCGCGTCAGCGGCGCGATGCCGGCTACCGGATGGTCGTGGCGGCCAACGACATCGACGTCGTCATGCAAGGCTTCGCGCGGGCGACGGCGGCCCTTGCCTCATGACCATCGACCGCCAGTTCGTGCCGACCCGCTCGGGCCGCATCCACATCGCCAGTGCCGGCCAGGGATTCCCGGTTCTTTTGTTGCACCAGACGCCGCGCTCGTGGGACGAGTATCGCGATGTGCTGCCCCTGCTGGGCACCCGCTATCGCGCCATCGCCATGGACACAGCGGGCTTCGGTGACTCCGATGCGTTGCCACCGGAAGACAACACGATCGAGCGATGGGCTGAAGTCGCCTTCGATCTGCTCGACGCATTGGGTTTGCAACATGCGGCCTTGGTGGGCCATCACACAGGCGCCGCCGTGGCGCTGGAGATGGCGGCGAGCCGGCCAGAGCGCGTGAAGGCCCTCGTCTTGTCGGCCTGCCCCTTCGTCGACGCACCGCGCCGCGCCGCGCACCATGGCAAGCGGATCATCGACGAGGTCGAGCGCCAACCGGGCGGCGAACACCTGACCGAGCTGTGGCAGCGGCGCATGCCCTTCTATCCGCCTGGAGACACCGGCTTGCTCGAGCGTTTTATCGCCGATGCATTGAAGGCGGGCGACCTCGCTGTCGAAGGCCATCGCGTGGTCAACCGCTACGCGATGGAAACGCGGACGCCGCTGGTAACCAGCCCCACGCTGGTGCTCGCACCGACCGACGATCCGCACGCCTTTCCGGCGGCGGCACGCGTGGCACAGGCGATCGCGGGCAGTCGACTGCTGAACATCGAGCA
>JAQGMP010000061.1 GCA_028292285.1 Variovorax sp.
CCGCCAGAACCTGTCGGGCCTGCTCGGCCGGATGGAACGCGACGGGCGCATCCAGACCGCACAGGACGGGCGCGACCGGCGATCGCGTCTCGTGTCGATGACGGAGGCAGGCCTGCATACCTGGCAAAACGAAGCACTGCCCAAAATCTACGGCTACTACGCGCAGGCGCTCGAAGGTTTCTCCATCAACGACACGACGCACACCCTTCACTACCTGCTGCGATTGCTCGAAAACATGCAGGCGGTGGACGATCGCCAGGGCGGCACACCGGACGAAAATCGACAACAGCGTTGAATTGTGAAATTAATGCTGGCACGCCGCGCAAAAAGTAATCACAATTGCTTACATGGCTCGCTTCGTTTCCTTCGTTTTCCTTCCGTTCCTTGCTTGAGGCCTATCCCGTGCTGACACCAGGCAACTACTTCGCGGGCACCTCCCGGCTGAGCATTCAGGATCTCCGCGAGCTCGCGTACACGGTGCGATGCGATCCAACGCGGGACGGCGGCACGTCCGAAGCGGTGGCCCGGGCGCTCGAGTCGGTCGCCGCGCTCCGTGCGGCACGCCTCGCCAAAATCCGCCGGCACGATGAGCTCAAGGCGATGTCGGTCTTCGAGCGCGTTTCGCAGTGGGCCGTGGCCCGCATCTAGCCTGATTCAGCGCTGAGGGTCCGAAGAGCCCCGGCGTGGGCAAGGGCCGGCGCTCGCCGATACGATGCACGGTCGCCATCCGGCGCCGAACCGAGGAATCGGTTGGGCGCCCCCCGGAATCAATGACCTCTGCCGCCGAACCCATAAAAACAACCCATCGTCCCCTTGTCATCGCGGCGGTCATGGCTTCCATGGCCATGGTGGCCATCGAGGCGACCATCGTTTCGACCGTGATGCCGCAGATCGCGTCGCAGCTCGGCGGCCTCGGTCTCTACAGCTGGGTTTTCGCTTCTTTCCTGCTGGCACAGACGGCCATGACCGTGGTGTTCGGCAAGCTGTCCGACGTGTACGGGCGCAAGCCCGTCATGCTGGTGGGCATCGCGATCTTTCTGACCGGCTCGGTGCTGGCCGGCTTCGCGTGGTCGATGCCGGTCATGATCTGTTTCCGCCTCATTCAGGGTGTCGGCGCGGGCGCGGTTCAACCGGTGGCGCTCACCATCGTCGGCGACCTGTATCCGGTGCGCGAACGCGGCAAGGTGCAGGGTTACCTCGCCAGCGTCTGGGCCATCTCGGCGGTGCTGGGCCCGATGCTCGGCGCGCTCATCGTGCAGAAGCTGTCGTGGGGCTGGATCTTCTGGATGAACGTGCCGATCGGCCTGGCTGCCGCAGCCGGCTTCTGGTTCTTCCTGCGTGAGGCACCGGCCGCCCGGCGCGCTTCGATCGACCTCATCGGTGCCTTCCTTTTCACGCTCGGCATCGCCGCCTTGATGATCTCGCTGACCGAATTCGGGCTCGACCACGCCGGCGCCGCCTGGGGATGGGCCGTCGTCTTCGGCATCACGCTGGCGCTGTTCATCGCGCAGGAGCGTCGGGCGCCAGATCCGATGGTGTCTTTTCGTCTCTGGGGCCGGCGCGTCATCGCCACGGTCAACGGCGCCGCGATCTTGTCGGGCATGGCGCTGATCGGCATCACGACCTTCTTGCCGATGTACGTGCAGGTGGTGCTGCGGCAATCGTCGGTGGTCGCCGGATTGGCGCTGACCATGGTGATGCTTGGATGGCCCATCGGCGCGACGCTCGCCTCGCGGACCTTTCAGCGCTTCGGGCTGTGGCGGCTGGTTTTTACCGGCGCCGTGCTGGTGCCGATCGGCGCGCTGGCGTTTGCCATGATGGGCGCAGAAAGTTCGGCGTACATCGCCGGCGTCGGGTCGTTTCTGGTCGGGCTCGGTATGGGCCTGCTCAGCCTGAGTTCGCTCATCCTGATCCAGGAATCCGTCGAGATCACGCAACGCGGCAGCGCGACGGCGTCGAACCTTTTTTCGCGCAACCTCGGCAGCGCGCTCGGTGCCACGTTTTTCGGTGCGGTGTTCAACTACGGCTTGACGCGCGGAACGGCCATCGGAGCCGCGGGCGGCGCATTCACCGAAGACCAGTTGCGCCAGCTGTTGCAGGGCACCGTGTCTTCCGCCAGCAGCGAGCTGGCGATCCGGCTCTCGCTCGCGAGCTCGTTGCACCTGACCTTCGTCACGATGCTGGTGATCAGCCTGGCGATCGTGGCACTGGCATTCTTGCTGCCCCGGCACGGGCTGGACACGCAGCCGCTGGCGGTGTCGCGAAAGAGCTGAGCCAAAGGGGCTTGTCAGGCCGTTGCCGACGAGCCCGGACAGGCCGGCAGCCGGGCGACGAAGCAGGTGCCGTTTTCAGCCGACGACGTCACCTGCAAACTGCCGCCATGCGCGCGCACGATCTGCGAACAGATGTGCAGTCCCAAGCCCAATCCACCGCCCGGTTTGCTGGTCGCAGGGCGCCAGTACGGCTCGAAGATCTTGTCCAGATTGCCCGGTGAAATCGGCTCGCCGCCGTTCTTGACGGAAATCGACAGCCAGCCGTCGTCCACCACCACGTCGATGGCCACCGGCTCGGTCGGCAGGCCGTAGTTCAAGGCGTTGCCGACCAGGTTCGACACCAGCTGCTGCAC
>JAQGMP010000319.1 GCA_028292285.1 Variovorax sp.
TGAGATTGAAGTGGCGCACCGTCCAGACCAAAGGCTCGGCGCAGGAAGGAACGATGGCGCCCTGGACGCCCTGTCGAGCGAGCGTGACATGAGGCGTCAATCGCTTGCATGTCCTCAATCCCATGGCGCAAAGTTGAATGGCTATGCGGCTGTGCAATGCGCGAAGTTCGGCGTTCTCATCCGCACGCAGAACGGCGACCCTCCACAACTCGGGAACGCGCAACACCAGACGCATTTCATTCATCTCGACCTCGCCCAATTTCTCGATCAATGGCTGGACCTGATCCACATGAACAGGGCCCATGTAGTGCAGCGTGAGGTGCAGCAAGGCGCGTGCTGACAAAGTGGTGCCTCGGGGCCAACTCCATCGGCGACGATGCGCAAGGATGGCCGTTCGCAGGCTTTCGTCGGGCGACAGGCCGACGAAGAGATTCACTGCGGGAATGGCATCGTCAACCAGAGAAAGTTGATGGTTCATTTCGATCACCCGTTAATGGAAATCCCGGCTCTTGTTTTGTTCGGCCAACCGGCCCAGCCAAGGCGTCAAGTCCTTGAAGCCTTGCGCCAGCAGATGCCGCACGTTGCCGCCGCTGGCCACGTCGCGCTGCCATACGCCTTTGACGGCAAGCAGCTTCGACTTCAGCAGCGGCTCGCGCTGTGCTTCGACCAGATCGTTCCAGACGATGACGTTGACGATGCCGGTTTCGTCTTCGAGCGACACGAAGATGGTGCCCTTGGCGGTCTGCGGGCGCTGGCGCATGGTGACGATGCCGCAGGCGCGCACGATGCGGCCGTGCGGCAGATCGCTGAGCTCCGCCGCACTCAGCAGCTTCAGGCGCGCCATGCGAGGCCGCAGCAGCGCCAGCGGATGGCGCCGCAGCGTGAGGTTCATGGAGGCGTAGTCGCCGACGATTTCTTCGCCTTCGGTGCCGGGCGGCAGCAGCAAAGGCGTTTCGTGGATCGGCACACCCTTGAGCAAGGCCGGCGCGCGACGCTGCGCTGTGGCGTCCCAGACCTGTTGACGACGGTGGCCCGACAAGGCCATCAACGCATCGGCCGCGGCGAGCGCGGCCATGTCGCGCGCGTCGAGGTCGGCGCGCACTGCGAGGTCTTCGGTGCTGGTGAAGGGGGCTTGTGTGCGGGCAACGAGCAGGCGCTGGGCGCCCGCTTTGCTCAGGCTGCCGATGCGGCGCAGGCCGAGTCTTACCGCTGGGCTCTTTTGTCTTGCTCCTTCCCCCTCCGGGGGAAGGCTGGGATGGGGGCTGCCTTCGCCCACAACCTCCAGCGTGCTGTCCATCTCACTCACCGTCACATCCACCGGCCGCACCTCGACCCCATGCCGCTGCGCGTCCTGCACCAGCTGCGACGCCGAATAAAACCCCATCGGCTGCGAGTCGAGCATGGCCGCCAGAAAGCACGCCGGCTCGTAGCACTTGAGCCAGCTGCTGACGATCACCAGCAGCGCGAAGCTGGCGGCGTGGCTCTCGGGAAATCCGTATTCGCCGAAGCCCTTCACCTGTTCGAAGATGGCTTCGGCAAAGGGCCGGTCGTAGCCGTTGTCGACCATGCCATCGATCAGCTTGTTCTGGAACTTTTCCATGTGCCCGGTGTGCTTCCACGCAGCCATCGCGCGGCGCAAACCATCGGCCTCGTCGGAAGTGAACTTGGCCGCGATCATCGAAATTTCCATCACCTGCTCCTGGAAAATCGGGACACCCAGCGTGCGGCCCAGCGCCTTCTTTAGTGCGGGGTAGCGGTACTCGATCTCCTCTTTTCGGCGTAGCTTTTCGCGGTTCTTCAAATACGGATGCACCATGCCGCCCTGGATCGGCCCGGGCCGCACGATCGCCACTTCCACCACCAGGTCGTAGTACTCGCGGGGCTGCAGGCGCGGCAGCATCGACATCTGCGCGCGGCTCTCGATCTGGAACACGCCGATGGTGTCGGCCGCGCAGATCATGTCGTAGACCTTCGGATCGTCGTCGGGGATCTGATGCATCTCCACCGACGTGCCGCGCCACTGGTTCATGAAGTCGAGCCCGCGCCGGATGGCACTCAGCATGCCGAGCGCCAGCACGTCGACCTTGAGCATGCCCATCGCTTCGAGGTCGTCTTTTTCCCACTGGATGACAGATCGATCCTTCATCGATGCCTTCTCGACGGGCACCAGCCGCGTGAGCTTGGTGTGCGTCAGCACGAAGCCGCCGACGTGCTGGCTCAGATGGCGCGGAAAACCTTTGAGCTCGTTGGTCAGTTCAAGCCATTGCGCCAGCTTGCGCGGCGGCTCCTGCACGCCCGATCGCTCCATCGCCTGCGCCAGATGCTGGTCGAGGATGGAGGTGTCGAACCAGTAATGGTCCTTGGCGAATTCGTCGACCAGGCGCGGGTCGATGCCCATCGCCTTGCCGACATCGCGCAGCGCGCTGCGGGAGCGGTAGCAGATCACCACGGCGGCGATGGCGGCCCGCTCGCGGCCGTATTTTTCGTAGATGTACTGGATGACATCTTCTCGCCGCTGATGCTCGAAGTCGACGTCGATGTCGGGCGGTTCGTTGCGCTCGCGGCTCAAGAAACGCTCGAACAGCAGGTGGCCGACCATCGGGTTGATGGCAGTGATGCCCAGGCAATAGCAGACCGCTGAATTGGCGGACGAGCCGCGACCCTGGCACAGGATTTTTCTTTGCCTTGCAAAGCGAACGATGTCTTCCACGGTGAGGAAGAACATCTCATAGTGCTTCTCCATGATGAGCGCGAGTTCATGCTCGACCTGTATCCGAACCTGTTCCGGCACGCCTTTCGGATAGCGACCCGCCGCACCCTCCCAAGTCTTGCGTACCAGCGTTTGCGCCGGCGTTTCTCCGTTGCCGAGCAGCTCCAGCGGGTACTCGTAGTGCTTCTTGATTT
>JAQGMP010000357.1 GCA_028292285.1 Variovorax sp.
GGCGGCCGCCGTCCGAATACCGAAAGCTCGCGTGGTCGAAACGCACTTCGCCGCGCGGCACCGCGAGCTCTGCGGCGGCTGCCACATCGAGCACCGTGCGTGGCCGCGACAAGGTCTTCATGCCGTCCTGCACCGTGCCGATGTTCTCGAACAGGCTGGTCATTTCCCACATGATCCAGTGCGACATGCCTTGCAGCCGCAACGCCATGGCGGTCGAGGCCGCGACCGCGCCGATGCCGACCGCGCCGTTCGACCACAGCCAGAGCGCCGTGCCGCACATGCCGGCAGTGAGCGCCATGCTGAGCGCGTGGTTGGTGATTTCGAACAGGCTCACGAGCCGCATCTGGCCGTAGCCCGTGTGCATGAACTCGCGCATGGCGTCACGCGCAAAACCGGCCTCGCGCTGCGTGTGCGAGAACAGCTTGACGGTCGCGATGTTGGTGTACGCGTCGGTGATGCGGCCGGTCATCAAGGCGCGCGCATCGGCCTGCGCCTTGCCGACCTTGCCCAGGCGCGGCACGAAGAAGGCGAGCTGCAGCACATAGAGCGCGAGCCAGATCACGAAGGGCCACATCAGCTGCGTGTCGAGCACGGCGGCCAGCACGATCATGGTCGCGACGTAGACGCCCATTGCCACCAGCACGTCGGCCAGCACGAAGATGGTGTCGCGCACCGCGAGCGCGGTCTGCATGACCTTGGCCGTGATGCGGCCGGCGAACTCGTCCTGATAGAAAGCCATGCTCTGGCCGAGCATCAAGCGGTGGAAATTCCAGCGCAGCCGCATCGGCAGGTTCACCGCCAGCGTCTGGTGCTTGACGATGGTCTGCAGCGCGACGACACCGATGCTCGCGACGAGCGAGAAGCCGAGCCACATCAACGTGGTGCCGCGGTCGTGCCAAAGCGACGCCGGTGCTTGTCCGCCGAGCCAGTCGACGATGCGGCCGAGCATGGCGAACAGCAAAGCCTCGAACGACGACATGACCGCGGTGAGCGCCGCCATCGCCGCGATCTTGCCGCGCACGCCGTCGGTGCAGGCCCAGAGAAAGGCGAAGAAGCCGTGCGGCGGCAGCGGTGGTTCGGCGGGCGGGTAGGGGTGAAGAAGCTTCTCGAAGAAGCGAAACAAGGCAAGCAAAAGGGTGTGTCTCCGGCGTCGGCGCGCGATGGCGGGAATTGTCCGCGATGACTCGTGGCCGATAGGCGCCTGCGGCTTCTCCGGGCAATTTCAGCGCCTCATTATTTGCAAAGTTTTTGGATTGACTAAAATGAGAAGCACTATGCCTGCCAAAGCACCCGCTCCCCACATCGCCGGCACCGGTGTCCTCGGTACGTTGGGCTCCTGTATCCGGCAACGCCGCAAGGCGCTCCGGGTGAGTGCAACCACTGCGGCGGAAGCGGCCGGCATGTCTCGCGTGACGCTGCATCGCATCGAACGCGGCGAGGCGTCGGTCACCATGGGCGCCTATGCCAACGCCATGGCCGCGCTCGGCGTGCAGATCCGTGTGGTCGATCTGCCGGCTGCGGTTTCTGCACCGCTCGAAAAGGTGCAAGCCCACGCTGCGCCTCTTCGCATTGCGCTCGCCGACTACCCCCAGTTGAAGCAGCTTGCATGGATGCTCCCAGGCGCTGCCGAACTGACGGCCGAAGAAGCGTTCGGTTTGTATGAGCGCAACTGGCGTCATATCGATGACAAGCAAATCGACGATCACGAACGTGCGCTGATCGACACGCTGACTCGCACGCTGGGCCAGGGGCAGTTGCTTGTTTGAACGGCCGCACCATCGCCGCATCGAAGCCGTGCTGGCCGCGCTCGACGCGCCATTGCTGAAGGCGAATGGCTGCCTGTTCGGCGGCGGCACCGCCATCGCATTGCGTTATGGCGAATACCGCGAGTCGGTGGATATCGACTTCCTCGTGTCCGACCGTGCGGGTTACAGAAACCTGAGACAACTGCTGACCGGACCCGACGGGCTGGCTGCAATCGTTCGCCCGGGCACCTCGCTGCTGTCTTTGCGTGAAGTGCGGGCCGACCAGTACGGCCTGCGTACCGTGGTGGGCTTGACCAGCGATATTGCAGTCGAAGCAGGCTCAGCAAGCGCGGGCATCAAGTTCGGGATCGTCCTCGAAGCCCGCATTGAATTGGCGACGCCGACCGAAGCCGACACCCTCTGCGGTGTCGCGACCCTCACACCGCTCGACATGATCGCCAGCAAGCTGCTGGCCAATGCCGACCGCTGGGCCGACGACAGTGTGTTCAGCCGCGACCTGATCGATCTCGCCATGATCCATCCGGGTGCCAAGCTGCTGCAGCAGGCCAAAACGAAGGCGATGCAAGCCTATGGCGAAAGCATCGACATCGATCTCGGGCGCGCGGTCCAGAAGCTCTTGACGCGTGACGGCCGGCTGGAGCGCTGCATGCAGATGATGCACATGACGGTGCCGCCGGCCCTGCTGCGCCAGCGCATCAAGGCGTTGATGCCGAAATCTGGACGTTCAGCCGCTCGCTCAGAAAGTCGATAAAGCTGCGCAGCTTGGGCGCCATGTACTGCCGGCTGGTGTACACCGCGAACAGCGTGACGGCCGGCGCGGCGTACTCCGGCACCAGCCGCATCAGCGTGCCGCGCGCCAGGTCGTCGTCGACCAGCCACTCGGGCAGGAACGCCATGCCCATGCCGGCGCGCACCACGTGCAGCGTGAGCGTGGTGTCGTCCGACAGCATCACCGGGCGCAATCGCAATGGCGCTTGCCGCCCGCCCGAACCCTTCAGGGAAAGCCCTTCGATGTTGACGTAGCTCGGCACGATGGCGTCGAGTCTGGCCAGGTCGGCCGGCACCGTGGGCTCACCGACTTGCCGGACGTAGCCGGTGGCCGCGACCAGATGAAATTGCACCTTGCACAGCGACCGCGCAATCAGCGCAGCAGAGGGCTCCTGCGTCGCCCGCAGTGCCAGGTCATAGCCGTCCGCAGCGAGATCGATCTTGCGATTTTCGAGATGGATGTCGACCAGCACTTCCGGGTAGCGCTCGCGATAGTCGGCGAGCACACGGGCGAAACGCGGCGTGGCGCACCAGACGGGCGCGCTCACCTTGAGCCGGCCGCGTGGTGTTTCGTTGCGCTGGCTGATGGCCGCTTCGGCGGCGTCGAGCATGTCGAGCGCCTGGCCGCTTTGCTCGTACCAGGCGGTGCCGGCTTCGGTCAGGCTCAGGTGGCGGCTGGAGCGGTTCAGCAAGCGCGCACCGAGCGACTTTTCAAGCTGCGCGATGTGCTTGCTGACCATCGGCGGCGACATCGAAAGCCGCTCGGCCGCGGCCGTGAAACTGCCCGACTCGACAACGTCGCGGAACACGCGAAGGCTGGTCATCCGGTCCATCGATACTTTCCCCAGAAGAAACCGATCATTGAATGCACGGCTCTCGAATTCTGCAAGGGAAATCACTACAGTCGATGCAAAGGAGTCTTGCGATGACTACAACGACCACGACCATGACCACCGCGTCCACCACGAACCCGCGCTTGCCGACCTACTTCATCTCTCACGGCGGCGGCCCCTGGCCGTGGATGAAAAAAGAGATGGGCAACGCCTATGCGCAACTCGAAGCCGCTCTGGCCGACATGCCGCGCCAGATCGGCCGCAAGCCGCGCGCCATCCTGATGGTGTCTGCCCATTGGGAAGAGTCTGCCTTCACGGTGATGGGCAACCCCAGGCCGCCGATGGTCTACGACTACGGCGGCTTTCCCGCGCACACGTACAAGGTGCAATACAACGCGCCGGGCTCGCCGACGCTGGCGCGCCGCGTGATGGAACTGATCGAAGGCGCCGGCCTGCCGGTAGCGCTCGACACCGAACGCGGCTTCGACCACGGCACTTTTTCGCCGATGGTCGCGATCTATCCCGAAGCGGACGTGCCGGTCGTGCAACTGTCGCTGATGCGCGGGCTCGATCCGGCCGCGCACCTGGCACTCGGCCGCGCGTTGGCACCGCTGCGCGACGAAGACGTGCTCATCATCGGCAGCGGTTTGAGCTACCACAACCTGCGCAACTTCGGGCCGCAGGCGCACGACGTGTCCAAAGCGTTCGACGACTGGCTCGACGATGCGGTCGTGCAGGGCGCACCGGCCGATCGCGCGAAGCAGTTGCAGGCGTGGTCGTCGGCGCCGGCAGCCCGCGTGGCGCATCCGCGGGAAGAGCACCTGATCCCGCTCATGGTCGCGGTCGGCGCGGCCGAAGGCGAGGTCGGCTACCGCATCTATCACGAAGACGCGTTCATGGGCGGCCGGGTGGTGTCGAGCTTCAGGTTCGGAGAGCCGGCGAACGCCTGATGGGCTGAGCCTGGCCGGTCTTCGCCTTTACTTGCTCTCCTACAGCGTTGGACGCGGCGGACCGACGCCGCGAGTCGAGCGCTTGCGCATCCTGCTTCGACCGATCATCAGGTGAGCACGATGCAAGACAAAGACGAAACAGCAATTTCCCGCAAGTTCGACGAGGTCGTCAACATGACAGCGTCGCAGTTGGCGCGTTGGCTCAAGACGGCCGACTCGCAATCGGTCGGCTGGGCCAACACGCCCGGTGCGGAGTCGGTAGGCCATCGGTCCGGTCGCCGCATCGTCGACATCCTGGGCAAGAGCAAGGCCCGGTTGACGGCAGCCGACGTGCGCCACATGAACAAGGTGGTCGGCTATGTTCATCGCCATCTTGCGCAGCGGCCCGAAGGCGATGTCGAGAAGACGCGCTGGCGCTATTCGCTCATGAACTGGGGCCACGATCCGACCAGCAAGTGACCCGGCACAGGCCGCGGCGCGTTCAGCCGCGCCGCGTGCCGCCGTCTTCGTCGACCAGGCCAACGCGCGTTTGCCGGCCCCAGCTGCCGTAGCCGGTCAAGAAAGTCCACCAGCCCCAGGCGGCACCGGTGTGTCGAAGGATCTGGAAAGTAAACGGCTCGACGATGGCGGCCAGAAAA
>JAQGMP010000367.1 GCA_028292285.1 Variovorax sp.
AGGCTGCGGTGAAACTGCGACAGTGCGGGCATGGAGATCCTCGAAGTAGCTTGATGTGCTCGCGAGTCTGGTGGCGGCCGGCCGCGCGGGCTATCCGTTTCGGGCAATGCAGGGCATTCTCGAAGCGGACAGACGCGGCGCCAGACCGTTCCCAGAATGCAGCCATGCTCGAACTCTGAAAGCGAAGGCCACCATGCAGAACCACACCGACATCGCTGCCGAGCAGGAAGTCCACTTCCATCCCAATGCACAAGCGAAGGCGCGTGCAAAGGCCCATGCGGCGCCGCACACGCTCGTGCAGGCCGACCGGGTGCACAAGAGCGTCTACACAGACCCCGAGATTTTTGAGCTGGAGATGGACCGGGTCTACGGCCAGGCCTGGCTCTACGTCGGCCACGAGAGCCAGGTTCCGAACACCGGCGACTACTTCACCACGCGCCTGGGCCGCGAGCCGGTGGTGATGCTGCGGCACTCCGACGGCGTGGTGCACGTGCTCTACAACCGCTGCCCGCACAAGGGCGCGAAGATCGTGCCGGACGGCAGCGGCAGTGCCGGAAAATTCCTGCGCTGCCTGTACCACGGCTGGACTTTCAAGTGCGACGGCAGCCTGTTGTCGGTCCCTTTGCGCAGCGGCTACGAAGACACCGCGATGGACCTGAAAGACCGCGACAACGGCGTGCGCAAAGTGGCCCGCGTGGCGACGTACCGCGGCTTCGTCTTCGCCAGCCTGGCGGCCGAAGGGCCCGACCTGCCCGAGTTTCTCGGCGGCGTCGCGACCTCGCTCGACAATTTCTGCGACCGCGCGCCGGATGGCGAAGTCGAAGTGGCGGGCGGCGTGCAGCGCGTGGTCCAGCGCAACAACTGGAAGATCTTTTTCGAGAACCTGCACGACACCATCCATGCGGTCGCCACGCACGAATCGTCGTGGCGCGCCGCCAAGGAAGAGTTCGAATCGATGCCCGAAGGCACGCAGAAGCCATTCGAGATCGTCATCGTCGACGGCAACGGCGAGCCGCTGGAGTTCTGGGAAAAGCTGGAGCTCAAGGGCTACGACGGCGGCCACGGCTACATGGAAGGCATCTTCACGCCGCCGAAAGACCCGGTGAGCCTGGCGTATGTCGCGTCGCTCGAAGCCAGCCAGGGCGCGGCGCGCGCCGATCAGATCTTGCGGGTGAACCGGCACAACACCATCGTCTACCCGAGTTGTTCGCCGCACACCTCGTTCCAGCAGATCCGGGTGATCCGGCCGCTGTCGGTCGACCGCACGCTGGTCGAGATATTCACTTTCAAATTAAAGGGCGCACCCGACGCGACATTCCAGCGCGCGCTCAAGTACACCAACGTCATCAACTCACCGTCGTCCACCGTGATGCCCGACGACCTCGAGGCCTACAACCGCGTACAGGAAGGCCTCGGCTCCGATGGCGGCGACTGGGTCAGCCTGCACCGCGCAGCAGGGCGCGACCAATCGATGCCTGGCGGCCATGCATCCAATGGCAACAGCGAGATGCCGATGCGCAACATGTTCCGCGCATGGGCCGGCTACATGGCGACCGAGCCGACGAAGCACGGTCTGGCGAAGGACATCGAATGAACTTCATCGACTGGCAAGAGCAGCAACGCATCACACAGTTCCTGCACCACGAGGCGCGGCTGCTCGACGAGCACCGCTGGACCGAGTGGATGGACCTCTTCACGCCCGACGGCTTGTACTGGATGCCGCTGGTTCATGGGCAGACCGATCACCTCAACCACGCCTCGCTCTTTTGCGACGACGCCTTGCTGCGCTCGATGCGCGTGCGGCGGCTCTCGCAGGTGCGCGCCTATTCGCAGCAGCCGGCCACGCGCACCTCGCATGTCATCGGCAATGTTTCGCTCGAATCGCGTGACGCGGATGGCTGCACCGTCTACTCGACCTTCCTTCTGCTCGAATGGCGCAAGGACGCGCAGCGCGCATTCGGCGGCAGCGTGCTGCACACGCTGCAACGCGAGGGCGACAGCTTTCGTATCCGCATGAAGCGTGTCGATCTGCTGAACTGCGAGGCGCCACACGAAGCGCTCGAGGTGTTCATGTGATGGCCGCCTTGCTCGCCATGCACTACCAGAACGACGTGCTGCACGCCGATGGCAAGGTGCGCGTCGGCGTCGCGGCGGACGACCCCAAGCGCACGTTGCTGATCGATGCGGCGTCGCGGCTCATCGCCGGCGCGCGCGCCAACGGTGTGGCGGTGATATCGGTGCGCATCGCGTTCGCGCCCGGCTATGCCGACTGCCTCGCCAACTGCGCGTTGTTCCGCAACGTCGCGAAGAGCGGTGCGGTGCAAGACGGACAGTGGGGCGCGGACTTCTACGCGACGCTGGCGCCGCTGTCCGGCGAGGCCATCGTCACGCACCAGCGCGACAACCCGTTCTGGGCCACGGATCTGGAGGCTGTCGTGAAGCGCACGGGCGCCACGCGGCTCTACATGGCGGGCATCGCGACCAACTACGTGGTCGAGCACGGCGCGCGCCATGCGAGCGATCTGGGTTACGACGTGGCAGTTGTCGGCGATGCGTGCAGCACCGCCAAGCCGCACTTGCATGCTGCCAGCCTGGAGACGCTTTCGTTGCTGGCGGACATCGTGACCGTCGATGAAGCCGTGGCGCAGATGTCCGCGTTTCGCGAGGTCGCTCGATGACCCAAGGCGGCCAGCACGAAGGCAAATTGGCGATCGTCACCGGCGCCTCCGCAGGCATCGGCGCCGCCATCGCGCGCGCCTTCGTCGATGCCGGCGCATCCGTCCTGGCCGTCGAGATCGATGAAGCCCGCGGCCGCGCCTTGCACGCGGCACTCGGCCCGCGCTGCCGCTTCGTGCAGGGCGACATTGGCTCCGATGCGGTGCTCGATGGCTTGATCCAGTCCGCGCTCGACCTCGCCGGCCGCATCGACTTCGTTGTCAACAACGCCGTGTTCTACGGCGACCGCGGTGCCGGAGCGAGCCGCGCCGAATGGCTGCACGCGCTGGACATCAACCTCGTGTCGGGTGCGTTGCTGGTCCACAAGGCCAGCGCGGAGTTGGCGAAGCACGGCGGTGCGGTGATCAACATGGGCAGCGTCGGCGGCAAGTTCGGTACGGCCGGACGTGCGCTCTATCCGGCGGCCAAGGCAGCTATCCTGCAGCTGACGCGCAATCAGGCCATGACGCTGGCGCCGCAACGCGTGCGCGTCAACTCGGTGTCGCCCGGCTGGACGTGGTCGGACGCGCTGTCGCGCATGGCCGGCGGCGATCGGGCGCGGG
>JAQGMP010000371.1 GCA_028292285.1 Variovorax sp.
GCACCGCCGCCGCGCAACGCGCTGGAGTTGCTGACCGCGCAAGCCGGCATCGACACCTGCATGAGCACCGTGCATCGCATCGCACCGGCCATGACCGGGCCTGCGGGCGCGTTTGCCGCGATGCTGATGACCAACCCGGTGGCGCCCGATGCCTCGGCTTTTGCCGCCTCGATCGAGCGCGCCGAGCCGACCGGCACGCGCTTCGTGAGCGCCGTGTTGGCGCCCACTGCGCGCGGCGGCTGCGACGTGGGCTACGACATGATCGACGTCTGGGCCAAGCCCTGCCAGCAAGTGGCGGTGCAGGATCTCGGCTATACCAAGCCGCTCAACGTCGTCGGCAAGTCGATCGGCGTGGTGCCGATCAGCGCGACGCACCACATCTACCTGATGCCCACGGCCGGCAACGGCTGCGTCAGCATCACCAAGGAACTGCTCTTTCCCTGACTCCGTCCGGCGTTGCGGTCCGACCCCGTGCAACGGTGTTTCGAAGCATGCTTCACTCCGCTTTCAAGGAGTGTTTAGCCATGTTCAATCAAATCCGTCAAATCCGTCAAATCCGTCCCGCCTTCATCGCCGCTGTGTGCATGGCGCTCTCCGGCGCTGCCACGATCGTCGCGGCGCAACCCGCCATGCCGCCCATGCGCGGTGAAGGCGCGGCGCGCTACGTATGCGGTGGTATCGGTTCCGATGAGTCGACGGCGTTTCGCGCCTCGATGAAGGAGCATCCGCTGGCGCTGCTGTTCGCGCGTGCCGACGGTGCCTACGAATCGGATGTGGCCGTCAGTATTCAGGACGAGAAAAACACGACCGCGCTGGCGTTCCGCGCCAACGGTCCCGTTTGCCTGATCGATCTTCCGGCCGGCAAATATGTCGTCAATGCAGACGCCGGCGGTGCTTCCAAAAAGCAGTCGGTCACCGTGGGCAGCGGTTCGAAGTCGGTCGACTTCCGCTTCTGACAACGCGCCTCGGCGCGCGTTCTTGCCGGAGGTGCTTCAGGCCGTCGCCAGCGCCTTCTCGATGTCGCGCTCCATCGACGCCGGCGTGTCGAGCGGCGCGTAGCGCTTCAACACACTGCCGTCGCGCGCCACCAGAAACTTGGTGAAGTTCCACTTGATCGCGGTGCTGCCGAGCAGGCCCGGCTTTTCCCTGGTGAGCCACTGGTAGAGCGGCGTCGCGCCGCTGCCGTTGACGTCGATCTTTTCCATCATCGGAAAGCTGACGCCGTAGTTCTTGGTGCAAAAGGCGCCGATCTCCTCGTTGCTTCCCGGGTCTTGCGAGCCGAACTGGTTCGACGGAAATCCGAGCACCGTCAGGCCCTGCTCGGCGTACTTTTCGTACAGCTTCTCGAGTCCCTCGAACTGCGGCGTGAATCCGCATTTGCTCGCCGTGTTGACGATGAGCAAGACCTTGCCGCGGTAGCTGGAAAGCTGCACGCTCTTGCCATCGATCTGGGTGGCGTCGAAATCGTAGACGGTGGTCATGGTGTCGCTTCCTGGGTCAATGGTGTTTGTCGCTGCGCGCGATGGCAAGCAGATGCTGCACCTCTTCCGGGTACTTCCGCAAGTTGCTCAGGTGCCAGCGGCGGATGAGCCACATGAAACCGGCAACCAGTCCGCCGAATGCGGTGATGGCGGCGTTGGCCGACAGGCCCAGGCCGGTGCAGGCACTGTAGAAGCCGCCGAGCAACAGAATGCAGGCCTGCTCGTTGAAGTTCTGTACCGCAATCGAGCGGCCGGCGCCCATCAGGTTGTGGCCGCGATGCTGCAGCAGCGCGTTCATCGGCACCACCAGAAAGCCGCCGCATCCGCCCAGCAAAATCAGGAAAGGCACCGCCAGCCACACGTTGCCGATAAAGATCATGCAGATCACCAGCACGCCCATGCCGATGCCCATGGGAATTACCTGCGTGGCGGTGTCGAGCTTCATGCGCATCGACGCAGCCACCGCACCGACCGCCATTCCGATAGTGACCACGCCCGTGAGCCACGAGGCCTGCGTCGTGTTGTAGCCGAGGGCCACCGAACCCCAGGCGATGACGATGTACTTCAAGTTGCCGCCGGCGCCCCAGAACAAGGTGGTGGTGGCGAGCGAAATCTGGCCGAGCTTGTCGCGCCACAGGCGTGCGTTGCAGTGCCAGAAATCAGGCAGCAACGACGCGACGTTGCGCACCAGGCCATGCTGCCGGTTGCTGCGCAGCGATCGCATCTCGACGCCGGTGTGCGGGATGCGCGTGTTGAACCAGGCCGCCAGGACGTAGACGAAGATCAGCACGCTGATCGCAGCGGCTGGCGGCGTATCGACGCCGGTGTCGAAAAACGGCAGATCGAACTTGAGCAAATGGCTCGACACCCCATGCCCGATCAGCGTGCCACCGAGCACGATGCCCAGCAAGATCGATGCGATCGTCAGCCCCTCGATCCAGCCGTTGGCCTTGACCAGTTGCGACGCGGGCAACAGCTCGGTGAGGATGCCGTACTTGGCCGGCGAATAGGCCGCCGCGCCGAGGCCGACGATCGCGTAAGACAGCAAGGGGTGCGTGCCGAACAGCATCATCAGGCAGCCGACCACTTTGATGGCATTGCTGATGAACATCACCTTGCCCTTGGGCAAGGCATCGGCAAAGGCGCCGACCAGCGGTGCCAGCACCACATAGAAGACCGCGAAAATCGGCACCAGCGCGGCGCGTTGCCACTCGGGTGCGCCGGCGCTTCTCATGAGTTCGACGGCGGCCACGAAAAGCGCTTGGTCGGCCAGCGACGAAAAGAACTGGGCCGACATGATGGTGTAAAAACCGCGCTTCATCGAGGGGCTGGCTGGCCAGAGAGGGGGCTGCTGGCAATAGTGAAAAAAGGCTACCGCCCGAGGCGGATGGGCGGTTATAGCATGGGGTCGCAATGCCAAAATGCACGCTTCCACCCGTGCTTTTTGCTCATGCCCCGTCCCATTCTTGCCACCGTTCACACCGACGCTTTGCGTCACAACCTCGACCGGGTGCGGCGTTCCGCACAGGATTCACGCGTGTGGGCCGTCGTCAAGGCCAACGCCTACGGCCACGGCATCGAGCGCGTCTTCGACAGCTTTCGCGGGGCCGACGGTTTTGCGCTGCTCGACCTGGCCGAAGCCGAGCGGGTGCGCGCACTCGGCTGGCGCGGCCCGGTGCTGCTGCTCGAAGGCGTGTTCGAGCCGCGCGATCTCGAGCTTTGTTCGCGCCTCGACCTCTGGCATACCGTGCATTGCGACGCGCAGATCGACATGCTGGCCGCCCACAAGACGCAAGCGCCGCAGCGCGTGTTCCTGAAAATGAACTCCGGCATGAACCGCCTCGGCTTCGCGCCGTCGCGCTTTCGGTCGGCGTGGACGCGGCTCAACGCGTTGCCGCAGGTCGACGAGATTTCGTTGATGACGCACTTCAGCGACGCCGACGGGGCCCGCGGCATCGCGCATCAGCTCGCGGCGTTCGAAGACGCCACGCGCGACCTGCCCGGCGAGCGGTCCATCGCCAACAGCGCCGCGACGCTGCGTCATGCGGCGTTGGCCCGCGGCGACTGGGTGCGCCCCGGCATCGTGCTGTACGGCAGCGCGCCCGACTTCCCCGAGTACGACGCTGCCCACTGGCAACTGCAGCCCGGCATGACGCTCGCCACGCGTTTGA
>JAQGMP010000387.1 GCA_028292285.1 Variovorax sp.
GCCGCGCCAAGGTCGTGCTGTGCGGCGACCAGGAACAGACCGACAAAGTGCTCGATGCCCTGCGCAACGAAGGCGGCTTGCCCGACCTGCGGCGCGTGCTCACCGTCGACTGGAAGGGCATGCGGCATTACACCGAGCCAATGCTGCTGCCGTTCGCCAAAGCCATCGAAGTCGGCCGTGCGCTGGCGCAACGCGCCGACGTGGTCGCCGCCTGGGAGGCCACGCTCGACGCGGTCGATGCAGACCAGGACGCGCTCATCGTCTACACCTCCGGCACCACCGGCATGCCGAAAGGCGCACGCATTTCGCACGCCGGCATCCTCTCGGACGCGGCGGCGCTCGGCGCGGTGCAGGGCTTCGCGGGCAAGCCGCTCACTGTCGTCTGCTATCTGCCGCTGTGCCACGTCGCCGAACGGTTGATGTCGCCGGTGATGCAGCTGGTCTTCGGCTCGATCGTCAACTTCGCGGAATCGATCGACGCGGTCACGCACAACCTGCACGAGATCGGCCCGAGCTTTTTCTTCGGCGTGCCGCGCATCTGGGAAAAGCTGCAGTACGAGATCCTCATCAAGTCACGCGATGCACGGCCGATCGCACAGCGCGCCTTCAAACGCGCGCTCGCCGTCGCCACGCCGATCGCAGAGCGCACCATCGCCAACGGCGGCCGGCCGGCGAACACGCGCGATCGCTTCGTGGCGTGGCTGCTGCGCGTGACGGTGTTCAGCAACTTGCTGGCCGGCATCGGGCTCGACCGCACCTGGGTCGCGATGACTGGCGGCGCCTCGATCTCGCCGTCGGTCATCCTGTTTTTTCGCGCGCTCGGCGTGCCGATCTACCAGATCTACGGCATGACGGAAACCAGTGGTGCCAGCCATTCTCAGTCGGCCGCGATGTCGCGGCTGGGCTGGTGCGGGCCGATGCTGCCGGGCGTGGTCGAACAGCGCGTGGCGGCCGATGGTGAGTTGCAATTGCGCGGCGCCATCGTCTTCAAGGGCTACCTGTACGACGAGCCGGCGACCCGTGCCGCCTTCGACGACGGCTGGCTCGGCACCGGCGACGTGGTCGAGCTCGACGAGGCGACCGGCCAAGTGCAGGTGGTCGACCGCAAGAAGGCCATCCTCATCACCAGCGGCGGCAAGAACATCACGCCATCGCTGATCGAGAACGCGCTGAAAGAAAGCCTCTACATCAGCGAAGCGGTGCTGCTGGGCGATGGCCGCCACTTCATCACGGCGCTGATCCAGATCGACCTCGACACCGTCGGCAAGTGGGCGCAGGAGCGCGGCATTGCCTACACGACCTACGAAACGCTGGCCCGGCTCGATGCGGTCAAGGGGCTCATCGCCGAAGACGTGAAGCGCGTCAACGAGCGCTTTTCGCGGGTCGAGAACATCCGCAAGTTCGCGGTGCTGAAAAAGCAGCTCGACCATGACGACGGCGAGCTCACGGCCACCATGAAAGTGCGCCGCCGCGTCATCGAGCAGAAGTTCGCCGCCGAGATCGAGCACCTCTACGGTCCGGCGCTGGAAGCCGCCTGATGAACTACTTTCTCAACCTCGTCACCTCGGGCCTGGTCATCGGCACGCTATACGGGCTGGTCGCGATGGGCTTCGCCATCGTGTACCGCGCCACCGGCATGGTCAACTTCGCGCAGGGCGAAGTGATGATGCTCATCGCGTACATCGCCTTCAGCCTGGCCAACATTCCGGGCATCGGCTTCGTGCCGCTGCTGGCCCTGGTGCTGGTGGCCTCGGTGCTGCTGGGCCTGGCGATCGAACGGCTCTTCATCCGGCCGATGCTGGGCGAACCGATGTTCTCGCGCGTAATGGTCACCATCGGCCTGGCCGTGGTGATCCGCTCGACGGTGATCCTGATCTGGGGCGTCGAGCCGACCGCCTTTCCGCGGCCGTTCGGCAGCACGGTGATCCGCTTCGCCGGCCTCGCGCTCTATCCGGGGCAGATCTTCGCGCTGGTGTCGCTGGCGTTGTTGTGCCTGGCGATGTGGCTCTTTTTCTCGCGCTCGCGCATCGGCATCGCGATGCGCGCGACGTCGAACAACGAAACCACCGCGCTGCTGATGGGCATCGACGTCAAGCGCATCAGTGCCATCGCCTGGGCCTTGTCGGCGGTGTTCGCCGCCTTCGCGGGTCTGGCGTTCTGTTTGATGTTCAGCCTCGAACCCGAGATCTCGCAGATGGGCTTGCGCGGCTTTCCGGCCAGCATCTTGGGCGGGCTCGATTCGGTCATCGGCGGCGCCTTCGGCGGCCTGGTGATCGGCGTGGTCGAGAACCTGTCGGGCGGTTATCTCGGCCGCGGCCTGAAAGAAATCGCCGGCTTCGTGCTGATCGTCGTGGTGCTGATGGTCAAACCCTACGGCCTCTTCGGCCAACGTGAAATCGAGCGGGTCTGATGCGCAGCCGTACCTATCAAACCTCCTATGCCGGGCTGGTCGCCCTGGCCAGTCAGCGCGCCACCTGGTGGTGGGCAGCGGCGGGCCTGGTGCTGCTGGCGCTGGCGCCGGCGTGGTTCGGCTCGCACGGGCTCAACCTGCTGACCACCATCTTCGTGGTGTCGATCGGCGTGCTCGGGCTCAACCTGCTGTCGGGCGTGGCTGGGCAGATTTCGCTCGGCCACGCGGGTTTTTTGCTGATCGGCGCCTACGCGCAAGCCATCTTCACGACCGACTACGGCGTGCCGACGCTGCTGGCGATTCCGCTGGCCGGTGCCGTTGCGGCGCTCGCCAGCCTCATCGTCGGCGTGCCGTCGCTGCGGCTGAAGGGCCTGTACCTGGCGATCACCACGCTGGCCTTCACCTTCATCGTGCGGCACGTCGTGCTGTTTGCCGAAGGCATCACGCGCGGCTCGGCCGGCATGCCGGTCGATGCGCTCACGGTGTTCGGCTTTTCTTTCAAGTCCGACCAGCGCTTCTATTACGCGGCGCTGGCGCTGCTGGTGCTGTTCGTCTTCATCACGCTCAACCTGATGCGCACGCGCATCGGGCGCGCCTGGCTGGCGCTGCGCGACCACGACATCGCGGCGCGCGCCATGGGCATCGACCTCATCCGCTACAAGCTGCTGGCCTTCATGGTCAGCGCCTTCTATACCGGCGTGGCCGGCGCGCTGGTGGCGCTGCAAACGCGCTTCGTCAACGTCGACACCTTCAGCGTGCTGATCAGCATCGAGGCCCTGGCGATGGTCATCGTCGGCGGCATGGGGCGCATTCACGGCGCGATCCTGGGGGCGGCGCTCATCCTGCTGCTGCCGGAGCTTCTGACCCTGGGCTTCAACGCGGCCGGCGACAGCTTCAAGACGCTGATGGCGGACCGAATCTACGAGGTGAAAGGCCTGATGTACGGCGTCGTCATCCTGCTTTTTCTTCGGCTGGAACCCGAAGGGCTTGCAGGCATCTGGCGCAAGGCCAAGCGTTTCTGGGTGCAGTGGCCCTTATCGCAATGAAGGCAGGGGAGATCCCGATGAATCAACAGCTGGAGACAAAAATGAGCATGCGCATCAAGACAACTTTTATCGCCGCGCTCGCGCTGGCCGCTGTATGCGGTGCGCAGGCGCAAGAGGTCGGTGTCACGCCGACCGAGATCCTCATCGGCGAGGTCCAGCCGATGTCCGGCCCGGCGTCGCTCATCGGCAAGGCCGGTGCGGCAGGCTCCAAGCTGGCCATCGCCGAGATCAACGCGGCGGGCGGCATCAACGGCCGCAAGCTGCGCGCCATTTACGAAGACGACGGCTACGTGCCGGCACGCTCGGTGTCGTCCGTCAAGAAGCTGATCGACTCCGACAAGGTCTTCGGCCTGACCGGCACCAGCGGCAGCTCGCACATGGTCGCGATGCTGCCGGCGGTCGAAGAAGCGAAGATCCCGACCGTCGTGCACATGGCGCCGAACCCGGCGGTG
>JAQGMP010000392.1 GCA_028292285.1 Variovorax sp.
GCCGATCGTCGGCCATGGTTCCTGGGCGCAAGACAAGTCCGGCTACATCTCGCGGTACACCGCGCTTTTGTACAAGCTGGGAATCAGCGACAACCTGAACAGTGACGACGCTACCGACCTCGCGCTCCTTCCCGCGCACTCGTACCTCTTCGGTGCGTTGGTCTGGAGAGGCTTGGCCGGGGGCATTTTCTGGATTGCCTTCGCGTTCCGGGTCATCAAGCGCTACCTGAAGTTTGCAGAACGATTGCCGCTCTACTTTCACGTGGGGCTGGTCAACTTGCTCTGGAATCTCTTCTTTTCCCCCTTTGGCGCTGACGCGCGTTGGGCCGTCGCGATCTTCATTGCGGCGTTGTTTGCCTGCTGCAATCAGTTGGGCAGAACCACTACTCAGCCTCCCGCCGCGTGAAACTTCTGCATCTTGTTTCTTCGATCGATCCGCGCGGCGGCGGTATCTCTGAAGGCGTTGTTCGTCTCCAGAACGCTTTGTCGCGGGCCGGCCATGACGGCGAAATACTGACGCTCGATGCGCCTGACGCACCGTTCGTCAAATCGTTTCCCGCAAAGATTCATGCGATCGGTCCTTCGCGCGGAACCTATGCGTACACGCCTGGACTCGCTCCATGGTTGCGCCTGCATGCCGGCGAATACGATGCGGTCATCGTCAACGGGCTCTGGCAGTACACCGGCCTTGGCGCCCTGCGTGCGCTCGGCGCACTGGGGGACGCCGCACCGCCCTATTTCGTTTTTCCGCACGGGATGCTCGACCCCTGGTTCAAGCGACGCTATCCGCTCAAGCACCTCAAAAAATCGTTGTACTGGGTGCTCGCGGAGTATCGGGTTTTGCACAACGCCGCCGCCGTCCTCTTCACATGTGAAGAGGAAAGGCTGCTTGCAAGCGAGTCGTTCTGGCCCTACCGGTGCGAAGAAGTCGTCGTGTCTTACGGTACCTCCGAACCGCCGGCTGAATCGCCCGCCCTCACAGAGAGCTTTCTTCAGACTTTTCCCGCATTGCGCGGCAAGCGGCTGGTGCTGTTCCTGGGTCGCATTCACGAGAAGAAGGGTTGCGATCTTTTAATCGACGCCTTCGCGCAAGCAGCAGCCCGCTCGCCCGATGTCCATCTGGTCATGGCCGGGCCCGATCAGGAAGGCTGGGTCGAGGCGCTGCAATCTCGCGCCAAAGAACTCGACATCGCGGATCGGATCACCTGGGCGGGGATGCTTTCGGGCGACGTCAAATGGGGCGCTTTCTATGCCAGCGAAGTGTTTTGCCTGCCCTCCCATCAAGAGAACTTCGGCATTGCCGTGGCCGAGGCGTTGGCCTGTGGCCGCCCGGTACTGATCTCGGACAAGGTGAACATCTGGCGCGAAGTGGCGGACGATGCGGCCGGTCTCGTCGACACCGACACGCTGGCCGGCACGCAGCAGCTTCTGCAGCGCTGGCTCGATGCGACGCCCGCGGAAATGGACGCGATGAGATCGGCCGCTCGACGCTGCTTCGAGCGACGCTTTCGCATCGAACAGGTGGCGCAGAACGTGGTCCAAGCGATTCGCCAGTACGCGCCGGGTCTGGCCGTAGCCCAACGTCCCGTGCAGGACGTGGGCGTTTGAAATGACCGCGCCCCCGGGGCTGTGCGTGGTCGTGCTCACGCACAACGAAGAGCAGCACATCGAACGTGCGCTGCGGAGCGTTGCGGATATCGCGAGCGAGATCTTCGTCATCGATTCGGGCTCGACCGACCGAACCACCGAGATCGCGCGCCAACACGGCGCTACCGTTCTGTTTCATCCGTTCGTGAACCAGGCCAGGCAGTTTCAGTGGGCGCTCGACAAGGCGCCGATCACCACCAACTGGATCATGCGGCTCGACGCCGACGAAGTGATCGAGTCGGACCTCGCAGCCGAAATCGCCCGGAAGCTACCGCGCCTGCCCATGGAAGTGGTCGGCATCAATCTGAAGCGCAAGCACATTTTCATGGGCCGCTGGGTTCGGCACGGTGGCCGCTATCCGCTCGTGCTACTGCGCATATGGCGTCGCGGTCTGGGCCGTGTCGAAGACCGCTGGATGGACGAGCACGTCATCGTACGGGGAGGCCGCACGGAGACGTTCGATGGCAGTTTCGCCGACGACAACTTGAACGACTTGGGCTTCTTCACGCAGAAGCACAACAAGTACGCCACCCGCGAAGCCATCGAGGTGCTCAATCAGCGGCACGATCTGTTTCCGCACGATGGAGGGCTGAACAAAGACAGCGCCTCCGCACAGGCATCGGCCAAACGCTGGCTGAAAGAGCGCGTGTACAACCGCATTCCCTTCACGGTCAGCGCACCGGCCTATTTCATCTGGCGCTATGTTTTTCAGCTCGGCTTTCTCGACGGCCGTTCCGGGTTGGTCTATCACGCGCTCCAAGGATTTTGGTACCGATTTCTGGTGGGTGCCAAGGTCATGGAACTGGAACGCGCCATCGCCCACCTCAGCGACAAGCAGTTGAAGGTCGCCGAGTTGTCGCGCCTCACAGGCCATAGTCTGGCCCGTCCCCCTGCCGAAGGCGCCCCGCGGTGAAGATCCTGGTTTACGGAATCAACTTCGCACCTGAATTAACCGGCATCGGAAAGTATTCGGCGGAGATGGCCGCCTGGTTGGCGGCGGCGGGCCACGATGTTCGCGTCGTTACCGCACCGCCGTACTACCCGAAATGGGCGGTCTGGCCGGGCTATCACGCCGGCCGCTACAGCCGGGAAGAATGGCAAGGTGTGACCGTATTTCGTGCGCCGGTCTGGGTGCCCCGCAAGCCTACAGGGCTGACACGGGTGCTGCATCTGGCCAGCTTCGCCTTGTCCAGCATTCCCGCTCTGCTGGCGCAATGGCGTTGGCGGCCCGACGTGGTGTGGCTGGCCGAACCACCGCTTTTCTGCGCGCCCGCCGCCGCGGCCTTCGCCTCGCTGGTGTCGGCCAAGGCATGGTTGCACATCCAGGACTACGAAGTCGATGCCGCCTTCGATCTCGGTCTGCTCAAAGGCGATCGGGTCCGGCGTCTGGTGATGGGCATGGAGCGCTGGCTGATGCGCCGCTTCGACCGCGTCTCGACGATTTCCGAACGGATGCTCCAGCGCGCAAGGAACAAGGGCGTCGATCCGGCACGGCTGATCTCGCTGCCGAATTGGGTCGACGTCTCTGCGATTCGACCTTTGACGCATGCAAGTCCGTACCGCGCCGAGCTCGGCATTCCCGACGATGCCATCGTCGCGCTCTACTCCGGCAACATGGGCGGCAAGCAGGGGCTCGAAGTGTTGTCCGAGGCAGCTGTTTTGTTGAAGGCGGTGCCCGGCATCGTGTTCGTCCTGTGCGGCAACGGTTCGGGGAGAGCCGACTTGATGCAGCGCTGCAACGGACTACCGAACGTCAGGTTCATCGAACTGCAGCCGCTGGAACGACTCGGCGATCTGCTGGGACTCGCCGACATTCATCTGCTGCCGCAACGCGGCGATGCGGCGGATCTCGTCATGCCATCCAAGCTCACCGGCATGTTGAGCAGCGGTCGCGCAGTCATCGCCACCGCGGAGGCCGAAACCGAGTTGGGCAAGGTCGTCACGCAATGCGGCGCGCTCGTGCCGCCAGATGACGCCAAGGCATTGGCCGAGCGCATCGAATGGCTGGCAGGCCAGCCGGAGCTGCGTCGCGAGATGGGTTTGAGGGCGCGGCACTATGCTGAAACGTGTATCGACAAGGACGCCGTGCTCGCACAGTTCGATCGCGATCTCATTGCCTGTCGGGCGGCCTGATCGACAGAAATTGCGCTGTATCGAACTCGGGCGGCCAGACATAGAGACACATCACCGGACAATAAAAAAGGGCCTTGCGGCCCTTTTTTATTGCTCCTCTGGAAGGATGCTCTCGTAGTTGTAGTTGGTGTAGCGATAGCGCCCGTACTTGTAGGCGCCATAGCCTTGCCGGCTTGGCTCGATCGCGTTCAGCAAGACGCCGTTGGCAGCCTTGCCGCCGAGTGCCAACCGCCGCGTGGCTTCCTTCAGCTCGCCCATCGTCGACGTGTGTGCACGTGCCACCAAAAGCACCGTGCCCGCATGCGTCGCCACTGCGGCGGTATCGGCCGCCACCAACACCGGCGGCGTGTCGATGATGACGAGGTCGTATTGTTCCGAGAGCTTTTCGAGCGTGCTGTTGAACGAGTCGGACAACAGCAGCTCGCCCGGGTTCGGTGGCAACTGGCCGGTCGCCAGCAAGTCGAGATTGGGAATGACCTGTTTGTGAACGGTCTGCTGAATCGTCAGGCTGCCGGCAATGAGTTCCGACAAGCCGCCATGGCGTTGCAGGCCCATGTACTGATGGATGTGCCCGCGACGCAGGTCGGCGTCGATCAGCAGGGTGCGCTTGCCGGCGGCTGCCATCAACGCCGCAAAGTTGGCCGTCACGAAGCTCTTGCCCACACCCGGGGTCGCACCGGTGATCATCACGCGGTTGTTGGGCGACTCGAGCATCGCAAACTGCATGGCGGTACGAAGGCTGCGCAAGCTTTCGATGGCCAGATCGTCCGGTCGTTCGATGGCAAGCAACCTGACACCGGTCGCACCGGTGAGGCGCCGTTGTGCAATGCCCTTTTGCGCCGGGC
>JAQGMP010000408.1 GCA_028292285.1 Variovorax sp.
AAATGCTCTAGCTGCCGGCGTGAACGCGAAGGCTGTGGGTACAAATGACACGATGATCGGATCTTCTGCTGGCGGCACCAACGCTCTGGCAAATTCCAACAACACGGGGGTCGGTTTCCAAGCTTCCACTGGGGTGACCGGCAGTTTCAACACTGCGTTGGGCGCTTATGCAGGCAGCAACCTGTCGGGTAACAACAACGTCGGCGTGGGTTACGCAGCGGGTGTCAACAGCGTTGGAAATGACAACCTGAGCTTGGGGACGAACTCATCGACGGCTACACACGGCAACAGCAACATCGCTCTCGGTGTTTCGGCGGGCAGCGGCATCATCGGTGATTCCAACGTCAGTGTTGGCGCCTTGGCAGGCGCGGGCGTTCAGGGAAGCGGAAACGTTTCGTTGGGCGACCATGCTGGCATCGCTCAAACATTCACCGATAACACGGTGGCCCTGGGCAAGAATGCTGTGACCCTCAATACGGGCGATGTGGCTTTGGGCGCCAACTCCGCGACGGCCGCAGCCAACGCCACACCCACCGGCACCATCAACGGCACGACCTACACCTACGCCGGCGGTGCGCCGACCAGCGTGGTGAGCGTCGGTAGCGTAGGTGCTGAACGCCAGATCACCAACGTGGCGGCAGGGCAGGTTTCGGCCACCAGCACCGACGCGATCAATGGTTCGCAGCTGTTTGCCACCAACTCGGCCATCAGCAACGTCACCAACGGCGGCGGCATCAAGTACTTTCATGCCAACTCGATCGCTGCGGACAGTCAGGCGGTTGGTGCGGAGAGCGTGGCCATCGGCCCGCAAGCTGTGGCCAACACCGCAGGCGGCGTGGCCCTCGGCTCAGGCGCAGTCTCCGACCGCGCCATCGTCCAAGGCACGGGCAGCTTCAGCAGCGGCTCGACCGCCGTCGGCTACAACACCACCGACCGTACTCTGCTCGGCGCAGTCAGCGTCGGCAACAGCACCGGCTACCGCCAGATCATCAACGTCGCAGACGGCACCGAAGCCAGCGACGCGGTCACGGTGCGCCAGCTGAGTGGGGCACTGGGCAGCATTGCCGCCACCACGGGCAAATACTTCCATGCCAACTCGACCGCGGCGGACTCGCTGGCCGTGGGCACCGAATCGGTGGCGATCGGTCCGCAGACGGTGGTCAACGGCAACAACGGCGTGGGCATCGGCAACGGTGCGACGGTGCAGGCCAGCGCCACCGGCGGCATCGCCATCGGTGCGGGTTCGAGCGTGACGCAGACGGGCGGCGTGGCTTTGGGCGCGGGTTCGATCGCGAGCACCGCAGCAGGTGCGGCCGGCTACGTGCCGACCGGCGCGAGCACGGCGCAGACGGCCGCCGTCAACGCCACCACCAGCACGCAAGCCGGTGTCTCGGTCGGCAACGCGGCGGCAGGCCAGTACCGTCAGATCAACGGCGTGGCGGCCGGCACGGTCGACAGCGATGCGGTCAACGTGAGCCAGTTGAAGGCAGTGCAAACAGCCGTGACCAATGTCGACAACACGGCGGTCAAGTACGAGACCAACAACAACGGCACGACCAACTACAACAGCGTGACGCTGGGCAACGACAACTCCACCGGTCCGGTCACGGTGCACAACGTCGCCAACGGCGTGGCGCCCAACGATGCAGTCAACGTGCAGCAGTTGAATGCGGGCGTGGCGAGTGCCAATGCGTACACGGACTCGAAGACCGCTGCCTTGCAAAGCAGCATCGACAACAACACCAAGATGCTGTCGGGTGGCATCGCAGCTTCGGCCGCCATGGCGGT
This sequence comes from Variovorax sp., assembly GCA_028292285.1. Taxonomy (GTDB): domain Bacteria; phylum Pseudomonadota; class Gammaproteobacteria; order Burkholderiales; family Burkholderiaceae_C; genus Variovorax. The sequence goes on from JAQGMP010000408.1 coordinate 1,789, forward strand.
GGTGGCGCCGGTCGAACCGGGTCGCTACAACCTGAGCGGCGCGGTCGCCAGCTTCAACGGCCAGGTCGGCATGGGCTTGAACCTGCTCAAGCGTTCCGACAACGGCCAGACCACGATCCACGCGGGCGTGGGCTGGGCCACGGGCGGCAGCAAGGCCATCGTGCGCGTCGGCTTCGGTTACTCGTTCGACTAAGCAAGCAATCAGGGAACAACAAAGTGAAAAAATACCTCGTCCAATCTCTGGCACTCAGCGCGTTCGCACTGGCCCTGGCCGGCTGCGCTTCGACCTCGGCAACCACCGCACCGGCCGATCCGTCGGCCGTCAGCTTCCCGGAGGCGGGCAGTGCCTGGCTCAAGGGCGGCACCTTCATCGATGTCGAGCAGTTGCGCCGCATGGGCCGCGGCATGACGAAGAATCAGGTGCGCGAGCTCATCAGCTACCCGCATTTCAGCGAAGGCCTGTTCGGCCCGAAGGAGTGGAACTACCTGTTCAACTTTCGGACCGGCAAGGGCGACGAGTTCGTGACGTGCCAGTACCAGGTGGTCTTCAAGGACGGCGTCTCCGATGCGATGTACTGGAAAGACCCCGCCTGCGCCGCTTATCTGGGCCCGAAGGTCAGCGAAGTGGTTCGCACGGTGCCGGCGGTGAGTGCCGCGCCGGACCGTTTCAAGCTCAGCGCCGACGCGCTGTTCGCCTTCGACAAGTCGGGTGCCAAAGACATCCTGCCTGCCGGTCTGAAAGAGCTGAACGCGCTCGCATCGCAGCTCAAGGGCAACTACAAGCGGCTGGACACCGTCACGGTAATCGGCCACACCGACCGGCTCGGCAGCAGCAGCTACAACAAGTCGCTGTCGATCGCTCGTGCGGCCACCGTGCGCGACTATCTGGTGACGCAAGGTCTGCCGCAATCGTCGTTGCGCGCATTCGGCGTCGGCGAGACGCAGCCTGTGACGCAGTGCGCCGACAGCCTGGGCCGCGTCGAGCTCATCGCTTGCCTGCAGCCCAACCGCCGCGTCGAGCTCGAAGTGACGGGTGAACGGTGATGCCCGCGCTCACGACGGTCGCCAGCAGGACCACCAGCGCCATGTCGCCCAGCATGTCATCGCCGAACGCTTACGAGACGGCACTGCACACGAGAAAGATCGCGTTGCTCGACCCGCACGGAAGCACGCGTGCGCGCACCTGGAAGATCCTCAAGGGGCTTCGGCTCTTTGCGATGCCGTTCGATAAAACGAGCGAGCTGACGTCCGCGTACGTCTCGGGGCAGCAGTTCAGCATGCTGGTGGTGAGCTTTGCCGGCACGACCGCCGAGGCCCGTGTCGAACTCGATCTGCTGTGTCGGCTGGCGGGTGCGCAAACGCCCATCGCGCTGCTGATGCAAATGAACCAGATCGAACTGTCCACGCAAGTCATGGGCAGTGCGCGCAACGACTTCGTGCTGCTTCCCGTCGGCGACGACGAACTTCAGCAGCGGCTGTCGCGATTGCATTCGATGTGGGGAGCCAAGCCGCTGGACTGGTACCAGAACGAACCGATCTCGCAGATGATGCGACGCAGCTGACGTGAACGATTTTCGATCGGACTTCTCCTTCGAAGGACACGCCGGTGCCCGGCTCCGCGTGGCGTTGCTCGAAGACTCGGTCGAAGAAGCCGATACGGTAAAAGACCTGCTGCGCCGCAATTCGCACGACGTGGTCCACCTCGCCAATGGCGATGCTTTCTACGATCTGCTGCAGCGCGACAGCTTCGATTTGTTGATGCTCGACTGGAACGTGCCCGGCCTTTCAGGCTACGAAGTGCTGCGTCGGGTGAGGGGCGACATGGCTTCGAGCGTGCCGGTACTGATGCTTACCGCGCGCGCCGGCGAGTTCGAGATCGTGCAGGCGCTCAACGGCGGCGCGGACGACTACCTCGTGAAGCCATGCCGTCCATTCGAACTGCTGGCACGCATCAACGTGCTGGTGCGGCGCCTGGCCATACCGACCCTCGCGCACAACATCGAGCAGATCGAAGGCTTGCACTTCGATGCGGCGCAACGGGTTGTCTCTCGCGATGGCGTGCCGGTCAAGCTCACGCACAAGGAGTTCGAAGTGGCCCGGCTGATGTTCAAGCACCTCGGCAGGCCGCTGTCGCGTGAACACCTGAACCAGGCGATCTGGAACGGCGATGCGATTGCACGCACCATCGACACACACGTGTCGCGCGTGCGAACCCAACTCGGCCTGACGGTCGACAACGGCTTTCAGCTGCAGGCGGTCTATGGCTTCGGCTACCGCCTGGAGCGCCTGAGCGTGCAGGGCTGATCGTGCGGCGCCTTCTCGTATCGGCTTCGTTCCGTGTCCTGTGCGCCCTGTGCGCTATGGGTGCGCTGGTATCGATGGCAGCCCATGCGCAGCCGGCGACAGGGCAAGAGATCCGCGAGACCGTGCCCGCGACACACACGGTCCGGCAGGGCGACACGCTGTGGGACCTTTCTCAGCGCTACTTCGGGCGCCCGTTGCTGTGGCCCGAGATCCAGCAGCGCAACCATGTCGCCGAGCCGCGCCTGCTGCAGATCGGCCGCGTGCTGGAGTTCGCCAACGACGACCGGCTGGCGCTGGTGCTGGCCGCGAACGGCGACGTGCACGCGACCTACGAGGGGGCGAGCGGCCTGTTGCGCCAGGGCATGCGCCTGCCCGAGGGCGCGCTGATGAAGACCGGTGCAGACAGCTTCGTGACGCTGCGCTTGCCGGACGGCTCGCGCACGACCTTGCCTTCCAACTCGACGGTTCGGCTGCTCCAGTTTTTCGACGCGAGCGGGCAAACATCGGTGTTGCTCGACCTGCAGGCAGGGGATGTGGAGTCCCGCGTGGTTCCGCGCACACCGTCGCGAACCATGCCGGTTGCCGAGGACGTGTTTCGCGTGCGCACGCGCATGGCTACGGTGGGCGTGCGCGGCACGCATTTCCGCGTGAGTCTGCCGACGTCCGACCTGACCGCGGTCAGCGTGCTGGAGAGCAGCGTGTCGGTCGACACGGGCGATGGCGCGCCCGCGCTGGTGCACGCACAAAAGGGTCTGCTGATCGGCGCCGCGCGCTCACCCGACGCGGTGCGCGATCTGCTTGCCGCGCCCGCCTGGGTCGATGCGGGCGAGCCGCAGAACCAGCCGGGCGTGGTGCTGGCGTGGACGCCGGTGCCCGGCGCCGCCGGATACCGCGTCGACCTCGCGCACGACAGCGAATTCGCGGACCTGGTGGCGCAGCAAAGCGTGGCCGCCAGCACCGACCGCGCGCTGGTCGTGTTCGACGGCGTTCCATCGGGCAGTTACTTCGCGCGCGTGGCAGGCGTCACGTCGGAAGGCCTCGAAGGGCAGGTCGCGATCGACAGCTTTTCCCGGACGCAACTGGCGCTTGCCGGCACCGCGCAACGGCGCGCGGGCACGGGTGAAATCGAGTTCGAATGGGCACCGCTCGACGGCAGCAACTACATGCTCGAAGTCGCGGACGATGTCGATTTCAAGCGGGCGGTGGTTCACGCCGACCATCTACAAGGCCACCGCGTGCGCGTGGAAGCGCTGCCGCCGGGCGCCTACTTCTGGCGCGTGCGCGCCAACGTCATCACCCAGGGTCAGCGCGCCGAAGTGCTCGGCCCGACGCTGCAACTGCGCGTCGACGGAGTGCGCTAGTTGGTGGCGGCCAATCCGGGCCGGTTGCGGCGCGAATGGCTCGTCTGCCTCGCGGTGGTGTTGGCCTTTGCGGCGTTGATCCAGCAGGGCGGCTGGCTCGGCCCGATGGACCGGGCGCTGTACGACCGCCTGCTCGCGTTCGATGCGATGCCGCCGCCGGCCGACATCCTCATCGTGGCGGTGGACGACCGCAGCCTGCAGGCGCTCGGCGGTTGGCCTTGGTCGCGCGACGTGCATGCGGCGCTGCTGAAGCGCCTTGCCGCCGCTGGCCCGCGCGCCGTGGCGCTCGACGTTATTTTTGCGGAGCCGACCGACCCCGCCGTCGACCGTCGCCTGGCGCAAGCGCTTGCCGATTTGCGCGCGGTATGCCCGGTGTTTTTGCCGGTGACGGTGCGCACGCCGCTGGCGAGCGGCCGCGCGCCTGTGCCGCTGCGACCGCTCCCCGCGTTGGAAGAGGTGGTGTCCGGCCTCGGCCACATCCATGTCGAACTGGACAGCGACAACGTGGTTCGAAGCCTGTTCCTCCGCGAAGGCACGGCAACGCAGCGCTGGCCGGCACTGTCGCTCCGGTTGGCGAGCGCCAGCGACGCACCCGCCGCACGCGAGGGCGCCGACGCGCCGGTCGACGGCACCGGCTGGCTGCGCGAATCGCGGGTGTTGCTGCCTTTCTCGGGGCCGGCGGGGCACTACAAATCGGTGCCCTATGCGGCGGTGCTGAACGGCGAGGTGCCCGACGCCGTGCTGCGCGGCAAGACCGTACTGGTGGGGCTGACAGCCACCGGCATCGGCGATCAATACCCCACGCCTTTTTCAGGTGGCGTCGGGCTGACGCCGGGCGTCGAGATCAACGCCACGGCGCTCGACGGTCTGTTGCGCGGTCGGCTGCTGCTGCCGGTCGGACCGGCCTGGCAGATCGCCGCCACGGCGCTGGCGCTCATCGGCTGGATGCTGTGGCTTTGGCGGCTCGGACCACGCGCCGCGTTGCCGGCCTTGCTGGCTTTTGGCGTCATGGCGATGGCGGTTTCGGTTGTGTTTCAGCTGGGCTTGCGCCTCTGGCTGCCGGTGAGCGTGTGGTGCCTTGCCGCGCTGCTCGGCTATCTCTTGTGGAGCTGGCGGCGGCTCGCCGTGCTGATGCGCGATCTGTACCTGCGCGCCGACGCCATGCAGGTCGGCACCGCGACGTCGAACGCTTCCGCTCGGGCACCGCAAGACGGTTGGGGCCAAGTGGTCGATGCGCTGGATCGGGGCCGCGATGCCGAGCGGCAGATGCAGCAGCAGCGCGCCGAGGCATTGCAACTGCTGTCGCACGATCTGCGGGCGCCGCAGTCGGCGATTCTTGCTTTGCTGCAAGGCCAGCCGTCTACCGACGAGGAGCGCGCATTGCTGAACGAACGCATCGAGCGGCAGGTGCGCACGTCGCTCGGCCTGGCCGACGATTTCGTGCTGCAAATGCGGGCGCGCGACGACCGCTATGTCTTGCAGGACGTCGACCTCGCCCAGCTCATGACCGAGGTGTACGAGCGCGCCTGGCCGCTGGCGCGGAAACGAAATCTCAAGCTCGTGCTGACGCTGCCTGGTGCGCAGAAAAATGGCGATGCCGACACCGCTTACTGGTTGCCGATCGAGCCGCGGCTGATGGCGCGCGCCTTCTTCAACCTGATCGAGAACGCCATCAAGTACAGCCGTGAAAGCGGTCGCGTCGAGTTCGCCCTGGAAGGTTCCTCGGCAGGCCCAGTCGTCGTGACCGTGACCGACGAGGGCGTGGGCATCGCTGCGGAAGACTTGCCCCGCCTGTTCGATCGGTACAGCCGCTTCAATGCCGCGTCGGGCGTTCTGGCGGCGTTGCCCGGCGAAGCCGAATCGGCCGGACATGGGCTCGGCTTGAGCCTGGTCAAGACCGTGGTGGAGCGGCACGGCGGCACCGTCGCGTGCCGCAGCGAGCTCGGCTACGGCACGCTCTTCACCGTCACCTTGCCACGCCCTTCGGCAGCCGAGCCAACGCCTAGCGCCGCAAGCGCGTGAACAGCTCGAACTCCCAGTTGCGCATGCCCAGCAGCAGCGTGTAGCCCTCGCGGTCTTTGGGCGACAGCTTCTGGTCGGTCTGGTGCTGCTGCGCGAAGTCTTGCGCGACGCGCTGCAGCCGTTCGAGGAACGCCGGCGCCAGCGACTGGCTGATCGATCCGTGCACCAGCAACAGCCCTTCGGCCGGACCGTCGAAGCCGCCGCGGTAGTAGTCGAGCACCACGTTCTCGCGGAAGAACTCCATCACCGGGCCGTGCGGCCGCCAGCGAAAGGTCTTGGCGAGCTTCAGGCGATACCGGTTGAGCGGGCGCAGCTCGATGATGCCGATCCGGTCGAGCTGCGCCAGGCAGCCGATGCATTCGGCCTCGCTGATGCGGTAGGCCGTGACGATCTGCTCCAGCGTCCACTGGCTCAGCACGCTGATGGCGACCAGCAGCAGCTTCTTGTCGCGCACCACGGCTTTCTCTTGCTCTTGCGTGAGCTCTTTGAGCAGCGGCTGGGCATCGGCGACACGGCGCGCCAGCTCGGCGAAATCCATCTTCAGCGCGCGGCAGATCGCGTCGACGCGCGACAGCGGCATGTCGCCCTTGGCCAGCATGCGCTTGACGCTGGACTCCGCCATGTCGAGCGCCCGTGCCAGATCGGCGTAGGTCATGCGGACGCTCTTGAGTTCGTTCTTGAGGGCGAGGACGAGGTCGACGGTGGTGCTCATTGGGTGCTCTGGTGTTCGGCGGTGGGTATTGGAAATTGGTACCGAGGGGCGTGTATTAGTGCCCCGTATCGATTTTCGATGCTTGGAGGGTGGTTGACAACCTAAATTCCGGACGACCGCGAACCACCCAACCGCCCACGGAGCCCGCCATGCACCTGCCCGCTTTGCCCAGCTTTCCATTGCCCGCATCGACCCGCCGCGAACGCGCGTTGCTTGCGGCCTTCGTGTCGTTATTGCTGTTCGCGCTGGCGTGCCCCGCGTTCACCGGCCCCGACGCGGTTTCGGTTTTTGCCGACGACCGCGGCTGGCACAGCCTACCGAACGCGATGGACGTGCTGAGCAACCTGCCGTTTCTGGCGATCGGCGTGCTGGGGCTGCGTTGGCTGCGCTGGCTCGACCGGCCGGAGCTTGGGGTTGCGGGCAACAGCCTCGACTGCGCCTGGCTGTTCTTCGCAGGCCTGATCGCCTGCGCGGCGGGGTCGGTTTTCTACCACCTGCAGCCCGACGTGCTGCGGCTCGCTGCCGACCGTGCCGGCATGGCGATCGCCTTCGCCGGACTGATCGGTCTGGCCGTATGCGACCGCGTGAGCCAGCGCGCCGGCTGGGCCGCAGCCTGGGCCACATTGGCGGGCGGGCTGCTGGCGGTGGCGGTGTGGTTCGAAACCGGCAACGTCGCGCCGTGGGCCACGGTGCAGTTCGGCGGCATGGCGCTGGTGCTCGTGCTGGCATTGGCCCGGCCGTTGCCCGAAGTGTCCGGAAGTGTGGGCGCGGTGGGGCTCAAGCTCGGCTGGGTCATCTTTTTCTACGCGCTCGCCAAGCTGTTCGAACTGTCGGACCACGCGATCTACGAAGCCACGCAGCATGTCGTGTCGGGCCACAGCGTGAAGCACCTCACGGCGGCACTGGCCGGCTTGCCAATACTGCATGCCTTGCAGACCGTCGGCCGTCGGACCCTGCGGCACAATCCGGGCGCGGCCGCGATCACGGCCTGAGGAACCCGAAAGGGACACATCGCATGACCACACCCGCTGCTGCCGTCCCGGCTTCACCAGCTTTGCCAACGCCAGACGCCCACGCGCACGCCAACCAGTTCGCGTTGCTCAAGCAGCGGCGCTTTGCGCCTTTTTTCTGGACGCAGTTCGCCGGCGCGGCCAACGACAACCTCTTCAAGTTTGCCTTCACCGTGATGGTGACCTACCAGCTGCAATTGAGCTGGATGCCGCCGGCCATGGCGGGCCTGGCGATCGGCGCCCTGTTCATCTTGCCGTTTTTGCTGTTCTCGGCCACGTCGGGCCAGCTGACCGACAAGTTCGACAAGACGAAGATGATTCGCTTCGTCAAGAACCTCGAAATCCTCATCATGCTGATCGCGGCATGGGGCTTCATCACCGCCAATGCGGTCGTGCTGCTGGGCTGCGTTTTCTTGATGGGCCTGCATTCCACGCTGTTCGGGCCGGTCAAGTTCGCCTATTTGCCGCAAGTGCTCGAGCCGCGAGAACTCACCGGCGGCAACGGCATGGTCGAGATGGGCACCTTCGTCGCGATCCTGCTCGGGCAAGTCGCGGGCGGATTGCTGGTCGCGGTGCCGCAGATCGGGCATACCTCGGTGGCGGTCGCCTGCGTGCTGCTGGCGCTGATCGGCCGCGGCGTGGCGCAGGCGATTCCGCGTGCGCCCGCGACCGACCCTGGCCTCGTCATCAACTGGAATCCCATCAGCGAAACGTGGCGCAACCTCAAGCTGGCGCATGGCAACGTGGTGGTGTTCAGGTCGCTGCTCGGCATCTCGTGGATGTGGTTCTTCGGCGCGGTGTTTTTGAGCCAGTTCCCGAGCTTCGCCAAAGAAGTGCTGCATGGCGACGAGCAAGTGGCGTCGCTGTTGCTCGTGGTGTTTTCGATCGGCATCGGCATCGGCTCGCTGCTGTGCGAAACGCTGAGCCGGCGGCAGGTCGAAATCGGGCTGGTGCCGTTGGGCGCGATCGGCATGAGCGTGTTCGCGATCGACCTCTACTTCGCGTCGCGCGCCCTGCCGGCGCTCGCCGAAATGGGCATCGGCGACTTCATCGCGCGCCCGGCGCACTGGCGCGTGATGGCCGACCTCGGGCTGCTGTCATTGTTCGCGGGGCTTTACAGCGTGCCGATGTATGCGCTCATCCAGTTGCGCAGCCAGCCGACGCACCGCGCGCGCATCATCGCGGCCAACAACATATTGAATGCGCTCTTCATGATCGCGAGCTCGGTCATTGCCGGGGCCTTGCTCGGCGCCGGCTTCACCATCCCGCAGATCTTCTTGTTCACCGGCATCGCCAATGCCATCGTCGCGTTCTACATCTTCATGCTGGTGCCGGAGTATTTGCTGCGCTTCGTTTCGTGGGTGCTGTCGCGCTTCGTCTATCGCTTCAAGGTGCGCGGCGAAGAACACATTCCGGCGGAAGGCGCGGCCATCCTGGTCTGCAACCACGTGAGCTTTATCGACGCGGTGCTGCTGATGGCCGCCAGCCCGCGGCCCATCCGCTTCATCATGGACCATCAGATCTTCAAGGTGCCGGTGCTCGGCTGGCTGTTCAAGCTGGCCAAGGCGATTCCGATCGCGCCGCACAAAGAAGACCCCGCGGCTTACGAGGCGGCGTTTGCGCAAGCCATGCAAGTGCTGCGAGAAGGCGATCTGCTGGCGATCTTTCCGGAGGGCGCACTCACCCGCGACGGCGAACTGCAGCCCTTCAAGGGCGGCATCATGAAGATCGTCGACATGGCCCGCAGCGAGGGCATGGAAGTGCCCGTGGTGCCGATGGCATTGACCAACTTGTGGGGTTCGTATTTCAGCCGAATCGAAAAGCGCGGAGACAAAAACGTGGCGATGGTCAAGCCGTTCCGGCGTGGCCTCTTCAGCAGCGTCGGCCTGAACGTCGGGAGCGCTGCGGCGCCGGCCGACGTGCAGCCCGAATCACTGCAGCAGCGCGTGCGCGCGCTGCTGACTGCATGAAGCAGCCGCGGAGTTCGATCTGAGCTGGCACATCCTTACCCTTCTGGGCGACAGCGGTCTGCTGCTGCCCTGCGCCGCGCTCATCGCGGTCTGGCTCGCCGTCTCGCCGCGCACGCGCAACGGCGCCATCCGCTGGGTCGTCATCTTCGGCATCGGCAGCAGCATCGTGTTCGCGTCCAAGCTGGCGTTTCTGGGCTGGGGCATCGGCAATGCGCGGCTCGACTTCACCGGTGTCAGCGGGCACACGATGCTCGCGACCAGCATCTGGCCGGTGGCGTTCTGGTTGATGGCCTCGCGCTGGGGACATGCGCCGCGCGTGGCCTTCGCCATCGGCGGCTGGATGCTGGCTTTCGTCATCGGGATTTCCCGGCTGGTGCTCGAGGCCCATTCCATCTCCGAGGTGCTGGCGGGCTACCTGCTCGGCGGCGTCGTGAGCGTCACGTTTCTGGCGATCCAGCACAACCGGCCGCATCCGAAGCTGCGTTGGCCATGGGTGGCGGTGAGCCTGGCGCTGCCGCTGGTCTTTCTGCCCTTGGGTGCGCCCGCGCCGACGCAAGACCTGATCGAGCAGATCGCCATGCGCATTGCCCACCTCGAACGTCCCTTCACCCGGGACGACCTGCACCGGCGCTGAGCCGCCGCTTCATCCTTTGCTGCCTGCGGCGGTATCGCCCAAAGGTACCGCGAGCCCATTGCGCCGCCACCGGTGCAATGATTTGCCTCCGCAGCGAAGTGTGCGAACCATCATCCGCACACCTTCAACTACGCCGCGAGGCACTTCATGCAAACCACCTTTTCAACGCTTACCGTTCGCCGCGACACGCGCGCATGGCAGTTCCAGGTCTGGATCTCTTTCGGTGCCGCGGTGTTCTTGTGCGCGACGGGTCTCGGCTGGCTGCCGGGCGAGTCGATCGACCGGGCCTTCATGGTGATGGGTTATGTGTTCTGCCTCTCCGCCGCTTTCGTGCTGGCGAAGTTCGTGCGCGACAACCAGCGTGATGAGGGCGACGCGGCCGGCAGCGTCCCGGCCGCCGGCGACACGCCGATGTGGAAGCTGGTCGTCTGGGGCGGTTTCATCACCGCCATGGGGCTGACGGCCTGGGGCCTCGTGCGCATGGACATCAACGATGCCTACAAAGCCTTTCTGGGTGTGAGCTGGCTCTTTTTGATCAGCTCGGCCTTCACACTGGCCAAGACGCTGCGCGATCGCCATGAAGCCGACCTGGCCCATGCGCGTTTGGCCGGTCGCCGCGAAGCGATGGCCGGGAACAATGCCGCGCTCGCCCACGACTAACCATCGAAATCGAACAACCGAAAGAACAACATGAAAAAACGTTCCATCGCTGCTCTCCTGATTGCTGCCGGCACTGCGCTGGCCAGCCTCGCTATTTCCTTTCCAGCCAGCGCCCAGAGCGAGGCGTCTGCCGCGTTGTCGTTGCTGCCGGTGGCCTCGGTCGTCGGTGCGGCGTCCGCGGCAGGGACGGCAGCGAGCGCTGTCGTCGCGGTACCCGCTGCTCTGTCGGTCGGCGGTTCGGTCCTGACCGTGGTCGCGGTCGAGGCATCGGTCGACGGCACCGTCTACCTGTTCGAGCGCGCATCCGACGGCGCGCGGGCCAGCGTCAAGGTGGCGGGCCGCGTGGCGGACGGTGCTTCGACCGTCGTCGGCACCACGGTGATGGTCAGCATCATCGGCACGGGCGTCGTGCTGTCGGCGGCCGGCGAGGTGCTGGCCTTCATTCCTAACGCGATCGGCCGCGCGCTGATGCACAACGAGAGACTGACGTGATTCGTCGCACCACCAATTTCGGGCCCTATGAAGCCGAGCGGATCGCCCGGATACCGCGCTGGCGGCGCGTGCTGTGGGCGGCGCTGCGTATCGCGCTGCTGGCATTGGCCGTCACGCTGGCCGGGCTCTTTCTTTTTCCGACCACGCCGGCCCACGCAGGCCGCTCCTGCGAGCCGCACAAGCCGACGCCCGAGCTGATCGTCAAAGGCATGCAGCTCGCGGAGCGCACCTCGCAAGCCCTCGACGCCAGCGGCGCGCGCGTGGTGCTGCTGGCCCGTGCCGGCCAGGACCTCGGCAAGTACGGCCTGCGCTATTCGCACATGGGGATCGCCTGGAAGACCGACGCTGGCCCGTGGCGCGTGGTGCACGAGTTGAACCAATGCGGTACGTCGACCTCTGCCATCTACCGGCAAGGACTCGGTGAGTTCTTCCTGGACGACCCGTGGCGCTACGAAGCCGCATGGGTCGTGCCAACGCCCGAAGTGCAGGCCCGGTTGCTCGCGGCGGTCACCGATTCGGCCGCGCGCATCACGCGCTTGCACGACGCCCACTACAGCATCGTGAGCTACGTGTGGGGTCACACCTACCAGCAGTCGAACCAGTGGACGATCGAGACGCTGGCCGGGGCGATGGAGCCGGCGACGATCGTCAATCGCGACCAGGCGCAAGCCTGGCTGAAGTTCAAGGGGTACGAGCCGACCACGCTCAAGCTCGGGCCGCTGACCCGGCTCGGTGGCCGCATGACGGCAGCCAACGTCGCGTTCGACGACCACCCGAACGACAAGCGCTTCAGCGATCGCATCGAGACCGTGACGGTCGATTCGGTGTTCGCTTGGCTGCCCCGCGCCGGGCTCGGCGGCGGCATCACTGCACTTAAGCTGTAAACACAATGAGCAAATCCTTACGACTTTCCGAAAAATGGTTTCGCCGCGGGCTCTGGCTGGTGGCGGTGGTGTTCGCCGGCTTCCTCATCGGACTCGGCAGCACCTTGGTAGGCGACTTGCCGCAGGTCGAGCGCGTGCGGCAGATGGACGACTTCATCGACCATGCCGCGGCCGACCCTTTGCGGGCCACAGTCAAGGCTTCGGAGTTGGCGGAACAGAAGGCATCGCAAGAACTTGAGCAGGCCGAGCTGCAACTCAACGTGGCGCAGCAAGCCAGCCGCAATGCGCGCGAAACCTTCGGCAACTGGATCGCCACGCGCCGTGCCACGGCGCAACCCGACCAGGACACCGAACTGATCTCACGCACCAGGGCGCTCGACGTTTTCAAGGCCGCCGAAGACAAGGCGGAACTTCGCCTGAGCGGGCAGCGGCAGATCGCACTCGACGCACAACAGGCCCAGGAACGGGCGCAAGAGCAACTCGCCGTGCTCGAGCGCGACGCCAACGTCAAGCTCGAAGCCGAATACCGGCGCATCGAACTGCGCGTATTCGGCTATCGGCTGGCACTCACCTTGCCGCTGCTCGCCATCGCCGGCTGGTTGTTCGTCAAAAAGCGCAAGAGCACATACTGGCCGTTCGTCTGGGGCTTTATCTACTTCGCGCTGTTCGCGTTTTTTGTCGAGCTGGTGCCGTATCTGCCGAGCTACGGCGGCTACGTGCGCTACATCGTCGGCATCGTGATCACGGTGCTGGTCGGCCGCTACGCCATCGTCGGGCTCAACCGGTACCTCGCGAAGCAGAAGCTGGCCGAGCAGCAGCCCGACCAGGTCCGGCGCGAAGAGCTGAGCTACGACGTTGCGTTGGCGCGGCTCGCCAAGAGCGTGTGTCCCGGCTGCGAGCGGCCGGTCGATCTGAAGAGCACGGACATCGACTTCTGCCCGCACTGCGGCATCGGCCTGTACGACCACTGCGCGCATTGCGCGGCACGCAAGAGCGCCTTCTCGAAGTTCTGCCATGCCTGCGGTACGTCGGCTGCGAACTCGGCTTCCACATCGGCTGTGATCCCACCCACCGACCCGATCGCGGCCGGTCCGCTGACAGTGCCCTTGCCCGCGCTGTAACAGGGTCGTTGCAGGCCCGTGATACAACGAGCCGCTGCGCCGCGGTCATGAAAATACTGCGGCTGCAGGTTCGGGGAGGGCCCGAATTCAACCACCATTCCTTCACCTTCGACGGAGAAAAACATGAGCATTTTCGGCAGCATTCTTTCCAAGATTTTCCCTTCGGCCCACGCCGCTGACGCCACCACCACGGCGCCTGCTGCGACAACGTTGCCAGCACCGGCGCCCGCCGATGCACCGGCTGCAGTCGCACCGCCGCCGGCCATTCCGCTGGGCGACGTGGCTGCCGTGCTCGACGGCATGCCGGGCGCCAAGAACCTGAACTGGCGCACGTCGATCGTCGACCTGATGAAGCTGCTCGGCCTCGACAGCAGCCTGGACGAGCGCAAGAAGCTCGCCGCCGAACTGAGCTACGGTGAAGACACCAGCGACAGCGCCAAGATGAACATCTGGCTGCACCGCCAGGTCATGACCAAGCTCGCGGCCAACGGCGGCACCGTGCCGGCTGAACTGCGCGACTGATATTTTTTCTGCACACGACAAAAAGCCCGGCTTTCCGGGCTTTTTGCGTGGCCGACGCGCTGCGTGCGTGACGTGTCCGCGCGATCAGGTCCAGCCGGCGTCGACCACGTAGTCTTGCGCCGTGCACATCTTCGAATCGTCCGCCGCCAGAAAGAGCGCCATGCTGGCGATGTCTTCCGCCATGACGCGGCCCGGCAGGCACTGCGCCGCATCGATCTCGGCCGCTGACTCGGGTTTGACCCACAAACGCAACTGGCGCTCCGTCATGACCCAGCCCGGCACGATCGAGTTGACGCGGATGTTCTGCTTGCCCAGGTCGCGCGCCAGCGACCGCGTGAGCCCGCGCGCCGCCGCCTTGCAAGCCTGGTACACCGGATAGCCGGCGCCCTTGATCATCCAGCTGATGGAGCCGAAGTTGATGATCGATCCGCCGCCGAGCAAGCGCATGTCGCCGGCCACGGCTTGCGCCGCGAAGAACTGGTGCTTGATGTTGACCGCGACCAGCCGATCGAAGTCTTCGCTGGTCACGTCGGCCATCTCGTGGCGCCGGTCGTTCGCCGCGTTGTTGACCAGCACGCCGATCGGGCCGAAGCGCGCACGCACCGCATCGATGGCGCCACGAAGCGCCGCCACGTCGGTCACGTCGCAAGTAGAAAACAGTGGCGCGTCAGGGCCGTCGAACCGCGCGGCCAGGGCGATGCCGGCCGTCGCATCCACGTCGCAAAAGCCGACCCGCGCGCCTTGTGCATGAAAGGCGCTGACCAGCGCTTCGCCGATGCCGGTCGCACCGCCGGAGATGAACACGGCGCGGCCTTGCAGCGAGGGGTAGCGCGCCGAAGCAGCGGGCCGGGAGGCCGATGGAGCGGGGGACGAAGGAGGCTGTGCAGGCGAGGTCATGCGCGATTTTCGCCAGCCGCGCGCGCGGCCGCTATCCGTGTGAACGAGAATGCCGCGATCGAGGCGACAGCCCGCAGGACCCGCATGAAACCCCTTGAAGTCCCGGACCAGACAACCGACGCATTGCAGCTCGAAGCCGGCGCACTGCGCCTGACGCTGGCCCCGTCGGTCGGTGGCGCCATCGCCGCCTTCTGGAGTGAACGCGGCGGCGCGCGCATCGACTGGCTGCGCCCGGCGACGCCGGCGGCGCTGGCGCAACGCAACCCGCTCGGCATGGCCAGCTTTCCGCTGGTGCCCTGGTGCAACCGCATTCGCGATGGCCATGCGCGCTTCGGCGTGCGCGAGATCGACGTGCCGCCCGGACACCCCGCTGCGCCTTCGGGGCGGCATCCGCTGCATGGACTCGGCTGGCTGCGGCCCTGGACGGTCGACGAAGCGACGCCGACGCGCGCGAAGCTTTCGCTGCGGGTCGATGCTTGCGCGGCCTGGCCGTGGCGCTTCGAAGCGTCGCAAGTCTTCGAACTCGACGCCCGCAGCCTCGTCGCCACGATCACCGTGACCAACCGCGACGACGTCACCATGCCGGCGGGCATCGGCCACCACCCTTACTTCCCACACCACCCGGGGACGCGGCTGCAAACCGTGACCGAGGCCATGTGGCGTGGCGACGCCGAGGTGATGCCGATCGCGCTCGAAGCGACGCCCGAGGTGGCGATGCTGCGCGACGGCGTCGGCCTCGATGAACTCGACCTGGACAACAACTTCACCGGCTGGCAGCATGCTGCGCGCATCGAGTGGCCCGGCACCGGAAGCGCCATCGTGATGGCTGCGGAATCGCCGCTGGATTTCTTCGTGCTGTACTGCCCACGCGGCGCCGACCACTTCTGCGCGGAGCCGGTGAGTCAGTGCACCGACGCGCTCAATCTGTCGGACCGCTTCGCGCCGGATGCATTGGGCGGCACGGTGCTGGCGCCCGGTGCATCGCTGACGGGTCGCTGGACCTTGCGACCCGAAAGCTGAGGGCGGTGGGCCGGAGGTGCCCGCGTTGCTTCGTTCTTCAGATGCCGCGCGCGCGGTCGGACTTGAACTGCGCGCGGAACTTGGCGAAGCGCCCTGCGTCGAGCGCCTCGCGGATCTCGCGCATGAGGTTCAGGTAGTAGTGCAGGTTGTGCACGGTGCAGAGCATCGGTCCGAGCATTTCGCCGCAGCGGTCAAGGTGATGCATGTAGGCGCGGCTGAAGCCGTCGCGGCCGCCATCGTCCCAGCTCACGCCCGATGTGCCTGCGCAGGCGTGGCATGTGCAGCTCGGGTCGAGCGGCTGCGGGTCGGTCTTGTGGCGCGCGTTGCGCAGCTTCAAATCGCCGTAGCGCGTGAAGATGGTGCCGTTGCGCGCATTGCGGGTCGGCATCACGCAGTCGAACATGTCGACGCCATCGGCCACGCCCTGCACCAGGTCTTCCGGCGTGCCGACGCCCATCAGGTAGCGCGGCTTGTGCGCGGGCAGCCGATGCGGCGTGTGGCCCATGATGTGCAGCATCTCTTCTTTGGGCTCGCCGACGCTCACGCCGCCGATGGCGTAGCCGGGGAAGTCCATGTCGACCAGCGCGGCCAGCGATTCTTCGCGCAGGTTTTCGAACATGCCGCCCTGCACGATGCCGAAGAGGGCGTTGGGGTTCTCGAG
>JAQGMP010000434.1 GCA_028292285.1 Variovorax sp.
ACCGCCTGAACTACAACGCCATCGAAGGCCCGCACGACCGCTTCGGCATCATGGCCAGCGGCAAGGCCTTCAACGACACGCGCCAGGCGCTGATCGACCTGGGCCTGGACGACGCGGCCTGCCGCCAGAACGGCATCCGGCTGCACAAGGACGGCGTGGTGTGGCCGCTCGAAGCGCAGCTCACGCGCGAATTCGCGACCGGCCTGCAGGAAATCCTGGTGGTGGAAGAAAAGCGCCAGGTCATCGAATACCAGCTGAAGGAAGAGCTCTACAACTGGCGTGCCGACGTGCGGCCCAACGTGGTCGGCAAGTTCGACGAAGGCCTGGTCGCCGGCGACGACGGTTATTCGGGCGGCGAATGGTCGATGCCCAATCCGACCTCGCACACGCTGCTGCGCGCCAACGCCGACCTGAATCCGGCGTTGATCGCGCGCGCCATCGCGAAGCGCCTGAAGAAGATCGGCCTGCTCGATCAGGCCGGCGCCGACATGCGCGCGCGCATCGACGCGCAGCTCGCCATCCTCGAAGCCAAGGAGCGCGCGATGAACGTGCTCACGCTCGGCGGCCCCGGCGGCGCGGTGCAGGGCGCCGACCGCCAGCCCTGGTTCTGCTCGGGCTGTCCGCACAACACCAGCACGGTAGTGCCCGAGGGCTCCCGCGCGATGGGCGGCATCGGCTGCCACTTCATGGCGACCTGGATGGACCGCTCGACCATCGGCTTCACGCAGATGGGTGGCGAAGGCGTGCCGTGGGTCGGCCAGCAGCCGTTCACCACCGACCAGCACATCTTCGCGAACCTGGGCGACGGCACCTATTTCCACAGCGGCCTGCTCGCCATTCGCCAGAGCATCGCGGCGGGCGTGAACATCACCTACAAGATCCTCTACAACGACGCGGTCGCCATGACCGGCGGACAGCAGGTCGGCGAGCGGCCCGAGGGCCACTCGGTGCTGCAGATCGCGCAGAGCCTGCAGGCCGAAGGCGCCGTGAAGGTCGTCATCGTCACCGACGAGCCCGAAAAATACGAAGGCGTGAAGCTGGCGGGCGATCCGGACGTGAAGCATCGCGACCTGCTCGACGACATCCAGCGCGAGTTCCGTGAGATCAAGGGCACCACCGCGATCATCTACGACCAGACCTGCGCTACCGAGAAGCGCCGCCGCCGCAAGCGGGGCACCGCCGTCGATCCGGCCAAGCGCGTCGTCATCAACGAGCTGGTGTGCGAAGGCTGCGGCGATTGCAGCGTACAGAGCAATTGCCTGTCGGTCGAACCGCTGGAAACCGAGTTCGGCCGCAAGCGCGCCATCAACCAGAGCACCTGCAACAAGGACATGAGCTGCCTCAAAGGCTTCTGCCCGAGCTTCGTCACCGTCGAGGGCGGCGAACTCAAGAAGAAGTCGAAGGGCAAGGCGAATTCGCCGTTCGAGTTGGGCGCGATGCCCGAACCGACCGTGCCG
Source organism: Variovorax sp. (assembly GCA_028292285.1). GTDB lineage: Bacteria > Pseudomonadota > Gammaproteobacteria > Burkholderiales > Burkholderiaceae_C > Variovorax. The sequence continues at coordinate 1,458 of JAQGMP010000434.1, forward strand.
CAACTGGTGCGCGATCAGGTTTGGGGCGTGGTCGTTGCGGGCGTCGGCGGCACCGGCGTCATCACCATCGGTCAGCTGCTCGGCATGGCCGCACACATCGAAGGCAAGGGCATCGTCACGCAAGACGCGGCGGGCCTGGCGCAAAAGGGCGGCGCGACCTGGAGCCACGCGCTCATCGGCGAATCGCAAGACGCGATCCGCACGACGCGCGTCGGCACCGCGGCGGCCGATTTGATCCTGGCAGCCGATCCGCTGGTGGCGGTCAATGCCGAGACGCTGGCGCGGATGCGCGAAGGGCGCACGCACGTCGCGCTCAACACGCATAGCACGCCGACGGCGGCTTTCGTGCGCAATGCCAACTGGGTCAACCCGCAAGACGACTGCGCCAACGAGATCGCGCGTGCGGTCGGGGTCGACAACCTCGGCACCTTCGACGCCGATGCCTTCGCGGTCGCGCTGATGGGCGACAGCCTGTACGCCAATCCGATGCTGCTCGGCTTTGCCTGGCAACGTGGCTGGCTGCCGCTCGAATACGAATCGCTGATGCGCGCGATCGACCTTAACAACGTTGCCATCGAGAACAACAAGACGGCCTTCGAATGGGGCCGCCGTGCGGCGCACGATCTGGCGGCGGTGCAAAAGCTGGTGTCGCCTGGGCAGATCGTCGAGTTCAAGAAACGCGACACGGTCGAAAGTCTGGTGAAGCGTCGCGTCGAATTTTTGACGGCTTATCAGAACGCGGCCTACGCCGAGCAATACAAGAGCTTCGTCGCCAAAGTGCAGCAGTCGGAAACGTCGCTGGTGGTCGGCAAGACCAGCCTGACCGAAGCGGTCGCGCGCTACCTCTTCAAGTTGATGGCGTACAAGGACGAGTACGAAGTGGCGCGGCTGCACACCGACCGCTCGTTCCTCGACCGCGTCAACGGCATGTTCGTAGGCGACTTCAAGCTCAACTACCACCTGGCGCCGCCGATCATCGCCAGGAAGAACGCCAAGGGCGAACTGCAAAAGCAGAAGTTCGGTCCGGCGATGCTGACGGGCTTTCGCTTCCTCGCGAAGCTGAAGGGCCTGCGCGGCACGGCGTTCGATATTTTTGGCCGCACCGAAGAACGCAAGACCGAGCGCGCGCTGATCGGCGAATACCGCGCAAGCATCGATGAGGTGCTGGCCGGGCTGAATGCCGCCAATCACGCGACCGCGCTGGAAATCGCAGCGCTGCCCGAGCAGATCCGCGGCTATGGCCATGTCAAGGATCGCAATCTGGCGGCGGCACGAACCCGCTGGGCGGCGCTGCTCGACCAGTGGCGCAACCCGCAAAAAACTCGCGCAGCGGCCTGAACTGCAGACTATCCCGCGGGATTACCGCCTGATCCGGCGCGCTTAAAGCCCCGTTCGACGCGCCGGGTAAGCCTTCCTGCGGCCCCAGTCCCGACGAATACAATGCCCGGTGCTGCGCGCAGCCCCGGGCTGTGTCATGTGGTCCTTTAGGCCGCTTGCCAGCGACCGGGAGCTTCATTCCGGCTCGCCTTCCCGTTTTGCCTGTCTTGTACGTCTAGTTCTAATCAGTTGGAGACTTCCCTTGTTCATTTCTTCTGCTTTCGCCCAGACCGCGCCCGCTGCTGCCGGCGCCAGCGACATGTTTTCGTCGCTGGGCAGCATGCTGCCGCTGGTGCTCATGTTCGTGGTGCTGTACTTCGTCATGATCCGCCCGCAAATGAAGCGCCAGAAAGAAGCGCGCGCCATGATCGAAGCGCTTGCCAAGGGCGATGAAGTCGCCACCTCCGGCGGCTTGCTCGGCAAGATCACCAAGATCGGCGACACGTACCTGAGCGTCGAAATCGCCAGCGGCGTCGAGGTGCAGGTGCAGCGCAGCGCCGTTGTCCAGGTGCTGCCCAAAGGCGCAATCAAGTAAACAGGCAGTGACAAACGCGGGTGCTTCGCGCCACGCGTCTTGAGGGTTGAATCGATGAACCGTTATCCGGTGTGGAAGTACGCGATCATCGTGATCGTGCTGCTCGTGGGGCTCATTTACGCCCTGCCCAATTTCTTCGGCGAAGCGCCTGCCGTGCAGGTGTCGGCCGCCAAGTCGACCGTCAAGGTCGACAGCGCCGTTCAGGCGCGCATCGACGATGCGCTCAAGACGGCCAACCTGGTGCCCGACATGCAAACGCTCGACGCGACGTCGCTGCGGGTGCGGTTTCTGACGCCGGACGAGCAGTTAAAGGCGCGCGACGTGATTCAGCACGCGCTGGTGCCCGACGCGAACGACCCGTCTTACACGGTGGCGCTCAATCTCGTGCCGCGTTCGCCGGCCTGGCTTGCCGCGCTGCATGCCTATCCGATGTACCTCGGCCTCGATCTGCGCGGCGGGGTCGACTTCACGTTGCAGGTCGACCTGAAGGGCGCGCTCGACAAGCGGGCAGAAACGTTTGCGAGCGACGTCCGGAGCGCGCTGCGCGACAAGAACATCCGCGGCAGCGCAGTCAGCCGCAATGGCCAAACCATCGAGGTGAGTTTCCGGGACGCGGCGAGCCTCGAAGCCGCGCGCGGCCTCGTGCAGGACCAGTTCCCCGATCTGGCCGGTACGACGGCGCAAGATGGCGACAACTTCAGGCTGACGGCCGCCATCAGGCCCGAGGCCGCGCGCCGGCTGCAAGACGCCGCGCTGAAGCAGAACATCACGACCTTGCACAACCGGATCAACGAGCTCGGCGTGGCCGAACCGGTGATCCAGCAGCAGGGCGTCGACCGCATCGTGGTCCAGTTGCCCGGCGTGCAGGACACGGCCAAGGCCAAGGACATCCTCGGGCGCACTGCCACGCTCGAAATGCGGCTGGTCGACGTCAGCGCCGAAGGCCAGGCGGCCGCGCGTGGCGGCCTGGTGCCGTTCGGCTCCGAGCGCGTTCCCGATTCCAACGGCCAGCAGGTCATCGTCAAGAAACAGGTGCTGGCCACCGGCGAGAACCTCACTGATGCGCAGGCCGGCTTCGACTCGCAGAAGAACGAGCCGAATGTCTCTCTCACGCTCGACAGCAAGGGCGGCCG
>JAQGMP010000455.1 GCA_028292285.1 Variovorax sp.
TCTTCAACCTGAAGGCGCGCGGCGTTTCGATCATCTTCATCTCGCACGCGCTCGAAGAAGCGCTGCTGCTGGCCGACCGCATCACCGTGCTGCGCGACGGCCATCACGTGGTCACCGACGACAAGAAAAACTTCGACCGCACGCGCATCGTGCAGGCGATGGTCGGGCGCGATCTGTCGCAAACGCTCTACGGGCAAAAGAAAACGACGGTGCGGCCGCGCGGCGAATGCCTGCTGTCGGTGCGCAACCTGCGCATGGCGTCGATGGTCAAGAACAACTCGCTGTCGGTCTTCGCGGGGCAGATCACCGGCGTTTTCGGGCTGGTCGGCGCCGGGCGCACCGAGACCTTCAAGGTCGTGGCCGGGCTCATCAAGCGCGATTTTTTCCATGGCGGCGAGGTGCTGCTGCGCGGCAAGCCGGTGCGCTACAAGGTGGCGCGATCGGCGGTGCGCGACGGCATCGCCTACATCACCGAAGACCGCAAGATCGAAGGCTTCTTCGAGACCATGTCGATCTCGCAGAACATCTACATGGGCTGGCTCGGCAAGCTGGGCAGCACCTTCGGCGTGGTGTCGGGCGCCAGGGCCAAGGCGGTCGGCGAGCACTGGATCAAGCTCCTGAGCGTGCGCGCGATCAGCAAGGACGTGAAGGTGATCGAACTGTCCGGCGGCAACCAGCAGAAGGTCGTGATCGCCAAGTCACTGGTGCAAGACCCCGACATCATCATTTTCGACGAGCCGACGCGCGGCGTCGACGTGGGCGCCATTGCCGAGATCCATGCCGAGATCAACCGGCTGGCCGACGCCGGCAAGGCGGTGGTCGTGATCTCTTCTTATCTGCCGGAGGTGCTGGCGCTGTCGGACCGCATTCTGGTCGCCAAGCAAGGCAAGGTGGTGACGGAGTTCTCGGCGATCGAGGCGACGCAGGAACGCATCATGTACGCGGCGATCCACTGAGCCCGTGGATCGCAGGGATCACACCGGCCCGAGCAGTGTGCCGCGGCAGGCCGCCGACTTGCAGTAGCACGGGTAGCCGGAGCGCGGTTCCGAGTCGTCGACGGTGAGCGCGTAGTCGATGAACAACTCGTCGCCGGTGGTAACCGGCTTGATCGTGTGCACTTCCAGCACGATGCGGCGGCCCCTTTTTCGCACCTCGACCGCCTCGCAATTGGGCTCGCACGCATGGTTGAGGTGCCGTGTCGCGTTGCCGCCGTCGGCACCGTCGATGAGCGTGCCGTCCGAAAGGCCGAAGAGATAGGTCAGGCTGGAATCCCAATCGACCGCTTCCGCCTCTTCGGCGCTGTAGCGGCGGCCCGCGTACTGGCCCAGCTTGGTGCCGACGGGCAGGTCGCGCGATGCAAAGGCGCCGAGCCCATGGACGCCGCTGTCGTGGACTTCGACGCCGGGAAGTGAAAGGGCGGTGAGATCGATCTGATTCATGAAGGTAGGGAAAGCAAAAAACCGGCCCGCTCCGACAGGCGGTCGGCGGGCGATGAAGAAGGAAAAAAGCGCCGCGCTTCAGTTGCGGTCGAGCATCAGCCCGGCGCACAACGCGATGCCCACGGCATAGAGCAGCCAGGTGCGCGAGATCGCATACGGATAGAGCATCAGCGCCACGCCGAGCCACAGGGTGCGCGGCTTCTTTTGCTTGCGGCCATAACGAAAGGCAACCCAGCCGACCAGACCGAAGACGATGGCGCCGACGATGTAGGCCGGGCTCGGCAGCTCGAGTCCGAGCGATTGCAATGCAGCCAGATCATCCATTGCGCCGATCGTAGCCGCAGCTCCGCGCCTGTCGCCGGGCCTGAACCTGCGTGGTCGACTTTCCGGGGCGCGCGAGGCTGCGCGCGATCTGGTCAATACTTGGCGTTGGAGGTAAGGATGAACGTATTGATGGTCGACGACCACGTGATGTTTTTGCAGGGCATGAAAAACCTGCTCAACGTGCTGGTTCCCGAACTGCGCGTCGAAACCACCGGCGACATGAAGCACGCCACGACGCTGGTGCAGCAGACCGCCTTCGATCTGGTGCTGCTCGACTGGCACCTGAACGACTCCGACGGCGCCGAATCCATTCGCCGGCTGCGCGACGCCGGGTGCATGGCACGCGTGGTGGTCCTGTCGGGCGAAACCAATGCCGCGCTCATCCGCCAGTCGGTCGAACTCGGCGCCGCCGGTTTCATTCCCAAGAAATACAGTTCGGAGATGATGGTAGCCGCCTTGCGCAACGTGCTCGCCGGCCGGATTTTTTTGCCGTCCGAAGCGCTCGACGCCAGCGCGGGCCGTGGCGACGAGGCTGCCGCCACGATCGACCCTCGGCTCGCCGGCCTGACCGCGCGGCAGATGGACGTGTACCGCGCCGCAGCCCGCGGCTTGCCCAACAAGCTCATCGCACGCCAGCTCGACATCGCCGAATCGACCGTCAAGGCGCACCTGACCGCCGTCTACAGCGCGCTGGGCGTGCGCAACCGGACCGAAGCCGCCTACCAGGCGTCGCGCGAGGGGATGCGAATTGACTGACGCCACCATCGATCCGGCATCGCGCGAAGCGCGTATCGAGCATCGCATTGCCGAGCGCCGCGTGGCGTTGATGACTTTGTATTCGCGCCGGCTGCCGGCCGTCTACATCGGCTACATCGTCATCGCGGTGGTTGCGGTTCGGCAAGGGCTGCACCTCTGGCCCTGGGTCTGGCTCGCGTGCACGGGCGCCGTCATGGTGTACCGCTGGAACCTCGGCCGCACGGTCGAGAAAATGACGTCGATCGAAGAGCGCATCGCTGCGCTGCCGAGGCTGGTGCGCGGCTTCACCATGAACGGACTGACGACGGCGCCGATCGTGCCGCTCGCGTTCACTGCGGCCGACAACGTCACGCCGCTGCTGGTCGGCATCATGCTGGTGGCGGGTTGCGCGGTGGGTGCGGCATCGGTGGCCGGCTCGCAGCGCGCCTTCATGGGCTTTTGCAGCCTCACCTTTTTGCTGATGGCCGTCGGGTGGGCCTGGCGCGGCGAGACGCTGGGCATCGCGCTGTGCATCGGCATCGTGACCATGTACCTCGTCTTGCTGGCCAGCGTGCGCGACCACGGCCGGAATCTCAAGGAGCTGATGGGGCTGGTCGAAGACAACGCGCGCCTGTCGGGCGCGGTGGAGGCGGAGCGCGACCGCGCCGAGGCCGCGAGCGAAGCCAAGACGCGCTTTTTTGCCGCGGCCAGCCACGACTTGCGCCAGCCGCTGCATGCGCTGTCGATCAACGCGACCACGCTCGACATCCTGGCCCAGCGCGGCAGCGACACCTTGCTCAAGGAGGTGAGCCGCGGCATCGGCAGTGCGCTGCGGCAGAGCAGCGGTCTGCTCGACGGTTTGCTGGATATTTCGCGGCTCGATGCGCATTCCATCGACGCCAATTTCGGCGCGCACGACATCGGCGCGATGCTGCGCGCGGTGCGCGACGAGTACGTGGCGCTGACCACGCAGCAGGGCCTGGGGCTCGAGCTCTCGTTGCCCGATGAACCGCTGTGGGGCCGTACCGACGGCGACCAGCTGATGCGCATCCTCGGCAACCTGATGAGCAACGCGGTCAAGTTCACCCGGCGCGGCGGCATCACGCTGTCGGCGCGGCGCGCGCCCGATGGCCGCGTGCTCATCACGGTGGCCGACACCGGCGCCGGCATTCCGGCCGACCAGCGCGAGCGTGTGTTCGAAGAGTTCTACCAGCTGGGCAATCCGTCGCGCGATCGATCGCAAGGGCTCGGCTTGGGGCTGGCGATCGTCCGGCGGACGGCGGCGCTGCTGAAGCTCGAACTCACGCTCGACAGCGAGCCCGGCCGCGGCACCACCTTCGAACTTCGCGTCGATGCAGCAGAGCCTGAAGAAGGTGACGCACGCGAGGCGGCGGCGGCCTCGCACGGCACCGTCGATGGCCGCCGCCTTGCCGTGCTGCTGGTCGACGACGAAGCCGAGGTGCGCTCCGCCCTGTGCACTTACCTGGAGCAGCTCGGCTGGTCGGTCGAGGGCGTCGAAGGCGGCGCCGCCGCCGAGCAGGTGCTGCGCAGCGGTTTCGTGCCCGACGTGCTGGTGGTCGACTTCCGGCTGCTGAACGAAACCGGCGTCGAGGTCATCGACCGGCTGCGGCGGCTGCGTCCCGCCTTGCCTGCGGTGATCGTGACCGGCGAGACCGCGCCGGCACGCTTCACCGAGTTGTCAGCCGCCGCGACCCGCGTGCTGCACAAGCCGCTGGCCGGCGAACGGCTGGCCCGTACGTTGCAGGACGTGGTGGCCGGCGCCGACACGGCGAGCGTCTCGACGTGACCACGGTTCGTGCGTTCGAAGAGCGCAGCTTCAACGCATGGCCTGCGTGCCAGACCGTGCTCTTCAATGGCTGGCTGTTTCGCATGGCCGGCGGCTATACCAAGCGTGCCAACTCGGTCAATGCGGCAGAGCCGGGCGCATCGTTCGAAGGCGTGCGGCGCGCGGCCGAAACGCTGTACGCGCGGCATGGATTGCCGGCCGTGTTCCGCTTGTCTCCGCTGGCGCCGCCCGAGGCGGATCGGGAACTGGCGGCGTGCGGGTATGCGCTGTTCGATCCGACGCAGGTGGCGCGTGCATCGCTGGCCGCTGCGGCCGAGCACCCGTCGATCAGCGTGTCATCCACGCCGTCGCCTGAATGGCTCGACGGTTTTGCCGCGGCCAACGGCGTGGCCTCCTTGCACCGGGCGTTGCACCATGCCATGGTGCGTTCCATCGCGCTGCCGAGTGCTTTCGCCACGATGCACGCGCACGGCGAGGCTGTCGGCTTCGGGCTGGCGGTGCTGGAACGCGGCGCCGTGGGCTTCTACGACATCGTCGTCAATCCGGACCAGCGCAGGCGGGGCTACGGTCGCGCGCTGACCTGCGCCCTGATGCACTGGGGCCGCACCGAGGGCGCGGCCTCGGCCTACCTGCAGGTGCGCGAGGAGAACGAAGCGGCGCGGCGCTTGTATGCCGACTTGGGATTCAAGGATTTCTACCGCTATCACTATCGGGTGCCCGGTCAAACCGGCGCGCAGGCACCCGTGCCGTCCGGCCAGGGCGTCAGCACCTCGTAGCCCTCGGGCGTGACAGCCACCATGTGCTCCCACTGGGCGGACAGGGACCTGTCCCTGGTCACGACGGTCCAGCCGTCGGGCAGTTGCCTGGTTTCGCGTGTGCCCGCGTTGAGCATCGGCTCGATGGTGAAGACCATCCCCGGTTCCAGTCGGAGGCCTTCGCCGCGGCGCCCGTAGTGCAGCACCTGCGGGTCATCGTGGTAGATCTGGCCGATGCCGTGTCCGCAGTATTCGCGCACCACGCTGAAATGCTCCCGCTGAGCGACCGACTGGATGGCATGGCCCACATCGCCCAGCGTCGCACCGGGCTTGACCTGCCGGATGCCGGCCAGCATCGCTTCGTACGTCGTCTCCACCAGGCGCCGCGCCAACACGCTGGGCGCGCCGACGAAGTACATGCGGCTGGTGTCGCCGAACCACCCATCCTTGATGACGGCGACATCGATGTTGACGATGTCGCCCTTCTTCAGGATTTTGTCGGGCGAGGGGATGCCGTGGCACACCACCTGGTTGACCGAGGTGAGGATGGTCTTCGGATACCCCTGATACCCCACGTTGGCGGGAATGGCGCCCTGCACATTCACGATGTGGTCGTGGCAGATGCGGTCGAGCGTCTCCGTGCTCACGCCCGGCACGACGTGGGGCGCGATCATGCCGAGAACCTCTGCGGCAAGCCGGCCGGCCCGCCGCGCCATCTCGATGTCCTCGGCGGACTTGAGGGGAATGCCGTGCGCCATCAGTGTTTTCCGGCAGCCGACGCTCGGGGCTTGCCGGCCTGGGCCGTGACCGCCGCGACGATGTCCAGGCCGCCCGAGAGTTCAGCCTGAATCAACAGTTGGCAGATCTCCCGGTAGTCCAGCGCCGGATGCATTTCGGTCAGCATGCCGACCCGCATCCAGTGCTCTGCCTGCGCGTTGATTGACCTGCTCAGGGCGTTGCCCGCCACGCGCAGGTTTTCATGCATCAGGTCCGAAATCTGGACAATACCCATCACTAGCCTCTGTATAAAACGTATGCGAAGTATATGCGATTCGTATATTTGGGGGCGGTGC
>JAQGMP010000493.1 GCA_028292285.1 Variovorax sp.
TCGCGCACGCGCTTCACGTAGGCGCCGCGCTTTTCATGCAGCTCTTCCATGGTCATCTCCGCCGCCGCGGTGCGCAGCGCATCGACGAACTTGCCTTCGACCAGTTCCTTCAGTTGATCGGGCTCCATGGTGCGCAGGCCCAGCGTTTGCGCCGCCACCGCGACCGCATCGGGGTTGGCGGCCACCCGCACATAGAACTCGGCGATCACGTCGACCCGCATGCGGTCCTTGGTGATGAGCGCCTTGTCGCGGCCGCGGCTCACTTCGAGGCGCAGCGTGTTCATGTTGACCGGAATCACGTCGTGCACGATCGGTAGCACGAAGGCGCCGCCGTCGAGAACCACCTTCTGGCCGCCGAGGCCGGTGCGCACGAAGGCGCGTTCTTTCGAGCTGCGCAAATAGAGCCAGTGGAGCAGCCAGACCGCGATGGCGACGACGATCGCGACAACGATGAGCCCGAGGATGAAACTACCGAATTGGGAACCTGACATGGACATCGTCTCCTGTTATCGCGTGATCTCGACAAAGCGTCGCGTGGTGTCGGTGAGCGCTGTTTCCGTCGGCAGGCGCTCCATCGAACTCGCTCCATAAAAGCCGTCGCACGCACGGCACTGTGCAAGCACGTACTGCGCGTCCTGGGGCGTGGCAATCGGGCCGCCGTGGCACAGCACGATGGCGTGAGGGTTGACCTCGCGTGCCGCCGCGGCCCAGCGGTCGATGCGCGGCACGCAGTCGGCCAGCGTCAATGCGGTTTCGGCGCCGATGGCGCCGCCGGTCGTGAGCCCGAGGTGGCACACGACGATGTCGGCGCCGGCACCGGCCATGGCGCGCGCGTCGTCTTCGTTGAACACATAGGGTGTGGTCAACAGGTCGAGCGCATGGGCGCGGGCGATGAAGTCGACTTCGAGCCCGTAGCCCATGCCGGTTTCTTCGAGGTTGGCGCGAAAGGTGCCATCGATCAGCCCGACCGTCGGAAAGTTCTGCACGCCCGAAAAGCCGAGCGTGATGAGCCGGCCCAGGAACTCGTCGGCGATCATGAAAGGGTCGGTGCCGTTGACGCCCGCCAGCACCGGTGTGTGCTTGACCACCGGCAGCACTTCGCGCGCCATTTCGCAGACGATCTCGTTGGCGTTGCCGTAAGCCATCAAGCCCGCCAGCGAGCCGCGGCCGGCCATGCGGTAGCGCCCCGAGTTGTAGATGACGATGAGGTCGATGCCGCCGGCCTCTTCGCATTTGGCCGACAGGCCGGTGCCGGCACCACCGCCGATCAGCGGCTGGCCGGACTCGATCTTGGTGCGGAAGCGTTCGAGCAAGGTCGATCGTGCGATGCGGGGCATGGTGGTCGGTCTCCCTGGATCTTTTTGGTGAATCAGGCGCGCCGCGCGCCGACCGGCGAGCGCGCCACCTCGTGCCATGCGGCGACGAGGGCGGCGGCAAACGCTTCGTCGTTGATGTGCAGCGGCAGGCGTTGCAGCCGGCGATCGGGGCCGCTGCGGAAAGCGGCTTCGATGGTCGAGAACAGCATGCGGTCGGCCTCCGGGTCGTGGAACGGCTGGCCGGGCTTGTCGATCGCGGAGACGCCGCCATCGGGAATGAGAAAGCGCACCGGCCCGCGCATTGCATTCAGCTTGGCAGCGATGAATTCGCCGATGGCGCGGCATTCTTCGACCGTGGTCCGCATCAACGTCACGGTCGTGTTGTGGCGGTACAGCTTGCGCGCCTTGAAGCGCTCCGGCACGGTGTCCCACGCGCCGAAGTTGACCATGTCGAGCGCGCCGCACGAGCCGACGTAGGGCAGCGCGTGGCGGGCGAACACATCGAGCCGCGTCGGGCCAGCCGACAGCACGCCGCCGGCGATTTCGTCCGCCACTTCGGTGGTGGACACGTCGATCACGCCGGCGAGCAAGCCCGACTCGGCGAGCTTTTCCATCGACTGGCCGCCGACCCCGGTGGCGTGAAACACCAGGCAGTCGAAGCTGTCTTCGAGCGCCTTGGCGACCGCCTGCACGCAGGGCGTGGTCACGCCGAACATGGTGAGTCCGATGGCCGGCCGCGTGATGGTCGACACCAGCGGCGGATGCGCCACCATGCCTGCCAGCGCGTTGGCCGCATTGGCCAGCACGCTTTCGCTGATGCGGTTGATGCCCTGCACGTCCGTCACCGAATACATCATGCAGATGTCGCTCGGTCCGACGTAGGGGCGCGTGTCGCCGCTGGCCATGGTCGACACCATCATCTTGGGCACGCCGATCGGCAGCGCGCGCATGCCTTGCGTGGCCATCGAGGTGCCGCCCGAGCCACCGGCGGAGATGATCCCGCCGATGTCGCGCCGCGTGCGCACGAAGGCCTCGAAGGCGAGCCCCATCGCTTCGGTTGCGCGGCCGCGGTCGTCGCCGAACACCGCCGATTCGCCTTCGGGATGATGCCGTGCCACTTCGCGCGGATGCACGCTGGCCGGTGACGGCTTGCCCGAGGTCGACAGGTCGACCGTGACGACGCGCAAGCCGAGCTTTTCGATGCACTG
>JAQGMP010000503.1 GCA_028292285.1 Variovorax sp.
CCGCCGAGGCACTGTTCGCCGGCGACGTGGCCCAGAGCCTGGTCGGCGCGCGCAATGTGGAGCGCCACATGGAACCCAGCATGGGCGCCGAAGACTTCTCTTTCATGCTGCAGAAAAAGCCGGGCGCTTACCTGCGCATCGGGCAAGACGCCAAGGGCGGCGCGTTTTTGCACAACAGCCGCTACGACTTCAACGACGAGATCCTGCCGCTCGGCGCCGCGCTCCATGCCGGCCTGGTGGAACAGGGCATGCCCCTTGCTGATGCCTCCCGCGCACGGGCCTCTATCAAGGAAAGCGTGAGGTCCGAAGCGCACCAAAAAGCTGCATCATCGCCAGCTCACTGAATTCAACCGTTTCCAAACCCGAGGAGTCTCCCCAATGAGTTTCAAGCGAAATATGCTCGCAGCGGCTGCGCTGTTTACGCTGACCGCAACCAGTTTGCTGGTCAACGCACAGACCATCCGCATCGCGAACCAGGGCGACGCGCTGTCGCTCGACCCGCACTCGCTGAACGAATCGCTGCAGCTCAGCACCGACGCCAACGTCTACGAGACGCTGGTCGGCCGCAACAAGGACCTGAGCGTGGCACCGTTGCTCGCGACGAGCTGGAAGCAGACCTCGCCGACGGTCTGGCGCTTCGAACTCCGCAAGGGCGTCAAGTTTCATGACGGCACCCCGTTCACTGCCGACGATGTGCTTTTCAGCTTTGCCCGTGCCGCCGGCGATGGCTCGGACATGAAGTCGAACACGACCGACATCAAGGAAGTGCGCAAGGACGGCGACTTCGCGATCGAGATCGAAACCAAGGGGCCATTCCCGATCCTGCCGGACGTCATTACCCAGCTGATGATCCTCAGCAAGAAATGGTGCGAGGACAACAAGGCGACGATGCCGGTCGACCGGCGCAAGGGCATCGAGAACGCCGCCTCGTTCAAGGCCAACGGCACCGGCCCGTACCGCGTGCGCGAGCGCCAACCCGACGTGCGCACGGTGTTCACGCGCAACCCGACCTATTGGGGAAAAATCGAAGGCAATGTGCAAGAGGTCATCTTCACGCCCATCTCGAATCCCGCCACACGCGTGGCCGCTTTGATCTCGGGCGAAATCGACGTGATGGAACCGGTGCCGGTGCAAGACGTGGCGCGCATCAACGCCAGCCCCAACGCCCGCGTCATCGCCGGCCCGGAACTGCGCACCATCTTTTTGGGCATGGACCAGAAGCGCGACGAGCTGCTCTACTCGAGCGTGAAGGGCAAGAACCCGTTCAAGGACAAGCGCGTTCGCCAGGCTTTCTATCAAGCCATCGACATCAACGGCATCCAGCGCACCGTGATGCGCGGCGCCTCGCGGCCGACCGCGTTGATGGTCGGCCCCGGCATCAACGGCTGGACCGCCGAACAGGACAAGCGCCTGCCCTATGACATCGACGCCGCCAAGAAGCTGCTGGCCGATGCCGGCTATCCGAACGGCTTCGAAGTGACGATGAACTGCCCGAACGATCGCTACGTGAACGACGGCCAGATCTGCCAGAGCGTGGCCGCCAATCTGGCGCGCATCGGCGTCAAGATCAACCTGGCGACCGAAACCAAGGGCACGTACTTTCCGAAGATCCTGCGCCGCGACACCAGCTTCTATCTGCTGGGCTGGACACCGACCACGTACGACGCGCACAACGCGCTCACGGCGCTCATGGCTTGCCCGGACGACAAGACCGGCGCCGGCCAGTTCAACCTGGGTGCGTATTGCAATCCGAAGGTCGACCAGCTGACGAAGCAGATCCAGTCGGAAACCGACAAGCCCAAGCGCGACGCGATGATCAAAGAGGCTTTCGCGCTGCATACCGCCGACGTCGGCCACTTGCCGCTGCACCAGCAAGCGCTGGCGTGGGGCGTGAGCAAGAAGGTCGAGCTGACGCAAATGGCCGACAACTACATGCCCTTCAAATGGATGAGCATCAAGCCCTGAGCGCCGGCTCCCGCATCGTTTAGACAGAAGGCCGAGAAGGCAGAGATCGCGCCGGCCGCAGCGGCGGGCGCGATCCTTGCGGCACCTTGCATCGACTACTCGCGTTGAACGGTGCCGCTCTCCCCACAATGAAAAAAACTCTCGCACGCTGGTACGACAGCGATGTCGGCTACAGCTTTCGGCATTCGCCCGTTGCCATGGCAGCGGCGCTCATCGCCTTCATCTGCATCTTTTGCGCGACCTTCGCAGGCTGGATCGCGCCGCACGACCCTTACGACCTCTCGACGCTTCGCAGTGAAGACGCGTTCTTGCCGCCGGCGTGGGTCGACGCCGGGTCGAGCCGCTTCATCCTCGGCACCGACGACCAGGGCCGCGACATCTTGTCGACGCTAATGTACGGCGCCCGCATCTCGCTGGTGGTCGGCATCGCGTCGGTGTTGCTGTCGATGGTGGTCGGCGTCGCGCTCGGCTTGCTGGCCGGCTTTCGCGGTGGCTGGATCGACACGTTCCTGATGCGCCTGTGCGACGTGATGCTGTCGTTCCCGACCATCCTCGTCGCGCTGCTCATCGCCGGCGTCGGCCGCGCTCTTTTTCCCAACGCGCACAACACGGTGGCTTTCGGCGTGCTCATCCTGGCGATCTCGCTCACCAAGTGGGTGGACTACGCGCGCACCGTGCGCGGTTCGACCATGGTCGAGCGCAACAAGGAATACGTGCAGGCCGCGCGCGTCACCGGCGTCACGCCGCTGCGCATCATGCGCAAGCACGTGCTGCCCAACGTGATGGGCCCGGTCTTCGTGCTGGCGACCATCCAGGTCGCAACGGCCATCATCACCGAGGCCACGCTGTCGTTCCTCGGCGTCGGTGTGCCGCCGACCTCGCCATCGCTCGGTACGCTCATCAGCATCGGCAACCAGTTCCTGTTTTCAGGCGAGTGGTGGCTGTCGGTGTTTCCCGGTGCCGCGCTGGTGTTGATCGTGCTCAGCGTCAACCTGTTGGGCGACTGGCTGCGCGATGCGCTGAATCCGAGGCTGCAATGACAAGGAGCGACACGGCAAAGCTGCTCGACGTCCAGCATCTGGTCGTCGAATTTCCTGGAAGGCGCGGCACGCTGCGCGCGCTGGACGACATCTCGTTCGACATCGCGCCCGGCGAGATCCT
>JAQGMP010000505.1 GCA_028292285.1 Variovorax sp.
CGGGACGGCTGCACAACCAGACAAACTTGCCGCCGTGGCAGTTGCCGGCTCAATCAGCGCTCTCAGGCTTCCGCTCGCGGGAACTGACTCCGGAAGGTGGCAATGCGGCCGGAGGCCGTTCCAACCACTTGGTTCTCGATGACACCGTCGGGAAGATTCAGGCTCAGCTCAAGAGCGACGATCAGTCCAGCAGTCTTAGCCTTGGCTCAATCACGCGCATCGAAGACAACGCCGGAAGAAAAGACGCCCGAGGCCACGGCTTCGAGCTCCGGACCGACGCGCATGGTGTGCTGCGCGCAAAGGACGGTCTGCTCATCAGCACGGAAGGGCGTTCCGAGGCGCAGGCTCACATCACCGACATGGCGGAAACCGTCGCCCGGTTGACCCACGCCCGAAATCTCCATGACAACTTGGGGGCTGCCGCAAAGGAAGCCAAGGCGCAGGATGCCGGCGACCAGGACGGCGTGGCACTGGCGCTGAAGGTTCAGAACGACGACATTCGGGGTGCCGGCAAGCAACCCCATCCCGAATCGGGCGAGTTCCCCGAGTTGGACGCACCGCACATCGTGATCGCCTCGCCGGCAGGCATCGGCGCCACGAGCGCGCAGGACACCCACTTCCACGCCGGCGAGCACATCGCGCTGACCAGCGACAAGCACACCAGCATCGCCGCCGGGCAATCGTTTTTGGCGAGTGCCAAAAACGCCATTCGCCTCTTCGCCTATGGCACCGGCATGCGGATGATCGCTTACGCTGGTGACATCGAAGTCAAGGCCTTGAAGAACAGCATCAGCATTCTGGCCCAACTGAACATTACCCAGACGGCCGACGAGATCACCATTGCCGCGCGCAAGAAGCTCACGCTCAACGGCGGTGGCAGCACCATCAAGCTCGACGCGAGCGGCATCGAGGAAGCAACGCCAGGCCCTCACAGAGTCTTTGCTTCCGTTCACAGCAAGGTCGGTCCCAAGAATGCGCCGACCCCCACGCTCAGCGGCACTTCCAGCCTGAAAGAAGACAAGCTTGAGGAGGAGAACGCGTTGAGCTTCATCTTGCGCTCGCACCCCGAGGACGGTCGTGTCATCGCCATGGAGCCCTACACCCTCTACAAAGACGGTGCGCAGGTGGAGAAAGGCGCGACCGATGCGCGCGGCCGGATCCTCATCAAGAACCACAAGAAGGGCACGAGCGCCTACAAAGTCAAGCTGAGCAACGGCAACGAATTCGAATTGCCCGTGGTCCAGAAACTCCGGAGTCCGGACGAGAAGCTAGCAGCGCGTGGCTATCGTGCCGCTCAAGACGACCCGCAGGATCGCCACCATCACTTCCAGCAGCGCCAAGGTGGCGAAGGAGAAGTTTGAAGATCGCCCGCCCCGAGATCCCAGGAAGAAAGCAGAACCGCGTATGGAAAAACCTGACACCCAACAGAAATCCAAGCTTCCGATGAGTGAAGCCAGCCGCACCGCCAGCGGCAGTTTTCAGTGGAAGCTGGAGAAAAACGAAGACGAAAAGACACCGATCTTCCACTACAACAACCTGAGCGTTCACATCTGCGGCGAAGACAGCTTCAAGCGCATCGCGCAAGACATCCGGGATGCCGAGGAAAGCATCGACATCGCGTTCTGGGGCTTCGATCCGGCCATGGAGTTGGTTCGCAAGCCAGGCCCATGGCGGCGTGGCGACACTTGGGGCGAACTGCTGAGAGACGCTGCCGAAGGCAAACTGAAAAACAAGAAGAAGGTGCAGGTGCGCCTGCTGGTGTGGTGGGATGCGATTGGCGCCGCGCTGTCGGGCAGCAACATGCCCGGCTACAAGCAGGACGCACCCTTCGAGCTGAGAGGCGCTGCCGCTCAAGGTGCAGCGGCAGCCGTCCTGCCGCGTAGCGAGCGCACCGCACCGCCTCAACCCACTACGCCGCAAGACAAGCGCGAAGTCTTCAATAGCAACTGGTTCCGCGACGCCGCTGCCGGCAAGATCGAAGGGCTCTCGCTGCGCACTCGAGGCGGCGTGCATGCGGACGTGGTTGCCAGCCTTAAGGCTGAGAACAAGGACAGGAACGGCCCGGCGCTCGGCGGCGTGCACAGCACGGAGCGACTCGGCCTCGAGTTGATGGCAACCCATCACCAGAAGACCATCGTCATCGATTACGACGGTCCGAACCCTCGCGCCTACGTGATGGGCCTGAACTCGGTAACCGACTACTGGGACACCGTGGTGCACGGGTTCAACGACGCCCAGCGGGGCGAACTGTTCGAGGGAGGTTCCACCGACCATTCCGCCGGCAAGGGCTGGGACAAGCCCACGGAAGACAAGACCGTGCTGAAGCCCTTCCAGGACTATGTCTGCCGTGTTCAGGGCGGTGCTGTTGAAGCGGTCTGCAAGAACTTCACCGAAGCCTGGAACAAGGCCAAGGTCGAGGGCAAAGGCGGCGGGAGCAACCTGAGTCGCAGCTTCAATTTGAAGAAGCCGCCGTCGAAGCTCACAGCCAAGCTGAACCCCAACGTCCAGCGTGCGCAAATTCTGCGCACGCTGCCCAGTGCAGAAGGCAGCGAGCGCTCCATCGAGCGGATGTACTACCAAGCCAGCAGCTTTGCGCGGCACTACCTCTACGTCGAAAACCAGTACTTCCAGAACACCGATTGGGCGCATGCGCTCAAGGAAACACGCAAGAAGTTCGTCGATGAACTCGGAAAGGCCCGTCCGCCCGTGCCGCTGGCCGATGTGCCGGTGCTGCACGTCATGATCGTGACCCCCACGCCCGAGCGCGGGCAGATGGTCCCGCGCACGCATGACATCCTGGCTGAGCTGGGCCATGGTGACTCGATGCCGAATCAGGACAAGAGCATCAACGAGGAACTGGACAACCATGCCCGCGCGGAGCAGGCCGCCGCGGATTACAAGACCCGTCGCGCTGCCTATGACACGGGTCGACTCGCAGGGCCGCCTCCCGTCTTTCCACGCCCGGCACCGCCGCTGTCGGACCTTGCGCGAAGCCACAAAGACGCCGGCGCCACCAAGGACAGCCAGGCCGCGCGCGAGAAACTATCCACCACGCTGGGCCTGCGCTCACTGGTCGCCAGCCTGTGGACCTATGACAAGGAGTGGTCACTTGGCAACACGTCCGTGGCGCAAAAGGCGGGTGACGAGCAGCGGCGCTACGGGCAGCAAAAGAAAGAGTGGGATCGTTATCAGACTAGTCGTAGCGACGCCAAGGCGCGCGACATTGCCGCCGGCGGCTGGGGCAGTTCAATGGATACCCGGCAGCCACCCGTTCCGCCGCCGGATCGCAGCAAACAGATTCAGGATGCGACAGCCCGGCGCTATCGCGAGATCTACATCCACAGCAAGCTGATGGTCATTGACGACAGCATGTTCACGCTGGGCAGCGCCAATCTGAACCTGCGGAGTTTTGCGGTGGACAGCGAGATGAACATTGCCAGCGACGACGCGCCCACTGCCAAGGATCTTCGGCAGCGGGTGTGGGCGCAGCACACGGAGGGCAAGTTCATGGGTGGGGAGGATGCGACGGAGCAGAAGGGGATGAAAGAAACTTTCAAAAGCTGGAATGATGAAGCAGCGAAAAACTTCGAAAGAAAGAAGTCTGGCGAATCCTTATCCTGTTTCCTCGTCAAGTTCTACGACGAGCGCACCAGCAGCGTCCGGCTTGGATGAGCATGCTGGCCGCCAAGTTTCCTCGTTGGCCCGCACTGCTGCTGGCCCTCGTCTTTGCCCTCTTTAGCCTGACTGCCTGCCCCATGAACAGCCTGCCGCGCAACATGAACCTCAAGGCCTTCGATCCGCACCGGGCCGATTTCGTATGCAAGCACGAGGCTGAGGCCAATCCGCCGATCACGCCTGAAGCCGAGGCCTTGTTCCAGCAGGGCATGGCCGCCACCAGCTACGAACTGATCTGGCCGCAAGACAAGCGTGACTACGCGAAGGCGGCGCAGTTGTGGCAGCAGGCTGTGACGCTGGGTCATTGGAAAGCTGAAATGAACCTCGCGGGCTTGTACGAACAGGGGCTCGGCGTGGAGCGAGACA